>NZ_WTAR01000095.1 GCF_013139515.1 Lutibacter sp. | reverse complement strand
TTTATTTTATGCATTTGAATGTCAGTTCGAGTAATTTTCGATAGAAAATTGTATCGAGAACTATTTTGAAAACGAAAATTTGATTCTCGATACTAATTTTACTCATTAACATTCGTTAAATTCACTCGAATTGACAAATTTTATTCAAAATGCACAACGAGTAGTTTTATACTTTTTTTAATGTAAAGAGAAGGTAATTAAAGTGAAAATTGCAATTACTAAAAATAGTGCAATTACTATAATAAATGTATTTTTATAATGCTTTCTATGAATTTTAATATCTTTTCTGTAGCTCCAAATCATTGAAATTGTAAATACAATTACAAACAAGGCGGCAAAAATTAGTTGTCCTTTGCTAAACATATATATTGTGTATATTTATCATCAAAAATACATAAAATTTAGATATGAGAAACGCATTAATTTTTGGAGCAACTTCAGGCATAGGGAAAGAACTAGCAAAATTATTGGTGGAAGATGGTTATAAGGTTGTAATTACAGGAAGAAGAGAGCAACTGTTAAATGAAATTAGAGAAACCAATCCCGCAAATTACATAGTTAAAGTTCATGATGTTACTAATTTAGATTCTTGCGAAACCTTATTTGAAGCGTTAAAAACAGCATTAAAAACTATTGATTTAATTGTTTTTAGTTCGGGTGTTGGTGATCCAAATTACAAGCTAGAATGGGAGAAGGAATTACCTACATTACAAACAAATATTATTGCAGCTACAAAAATTTATGGTTTGGCGTATAATTTATTTAGAGAGCAAGGTTTTGGTCATTTGGTAGGAATTTCATCAATTGCATCTATTAGAGGAAATAGGCATGTACCAGCGTATTTTGCTTCAAAAGCATTTCAGGTAAATTATTTAGAATCACTTTGGATGAAAGGAAAGAGGAGTAAGGCTAAAATTTATGTAACTGATATTAGACCAGGGTTTATAGATACTTCAATGGCAATTGGTAATACTTTTTGGATGTCAACTACAGAAAAAGCAACCAAACAAATTTACACAGCTATAAAAAAGAAAAAGAAAAAAGCATACATAACAAAACGTTGGAATTTAGTTGCAATTCTTTTAAGAATTGCACCATCATCACTACTATACAAATTTTTATAACGAAACTACAAACTGAAAAAATGAAAAATAAATTAAAAGCTGTTCAAGAATTTCATGAAGCATTCGGCCTTGGAATTCAACACCAGCCAATAGCAAACTTACCTACCAATAAATTAAAATTACGATTTGATTTAATGGCTGAAGAAAATGAAGAATATTTAGATGCAGCAAAAGAAAATGACCTAATAGAAGTTGCAGATGCCTTAGGTGATATGTTGTATATTTTATGTGGAACAATTTTAGAACACGGCATGCAATATAAAATTGAAGCAATTTTTAATGAAATACAACGTAGTAATATGAGTAAGTTAGGTGCTGATGGGAAGCCTATTTATAGAGAAGATGGGAAAGTAATGAAAGGGCCTAATTATTTTAAGCCTAATATATCAGAGATAATAACTGATAAATCTTAACATTATTTTAAGGGAGATTAATAATAAAAGATGTTATTTTATAAAATTAAAAATTAACTCAATCAAATAATCAAATTTATAGGATGGAAAATACAGTAAAAAAAGTAATGCTCTATGCTTCAATAGTAGCAATTACGATGCTAATTTCATGTAAAAGTGAGAAGCAAGAAGAAGAAAAAATACCAGGAATTATTGTTGAAAATATGGATAATGAAGTTCGTCCAAATGATGATTTCTTTAGACATGTTAACGGTACTTGGTTAGATAAAACCGAAATACCAGCAGATAGAACTTCTTGGGGAGCATTTAATGAACTTAGAAAAAAAACAGATTCAGATGTGTTAACAATTTTAAGTGAAGCAATAGCTGAAGATAAATTTCCTAAATTAAAAGATGCAGAAGGAAATTTAACCTTAGAATCTGACCAGAAAAAAGCAGTAAACTACTATGAAACTATTATGGATACGGTTGCTAGAGAGGAGCAAGGAATAGCACCAATTAAACCTATTCTAACTAAAATAGATGCAATTAATAGTATTTCAGATTTACAATTTTTTTTAACAGAAATGGCTCCTTATGGAGGTGCAGGGTATTTTAATTTTGCAGTGTTTAATGATTTAAAAGATAGTAAAATGAATGCAGGCTATGTAACTCCTGCGAGTCTTGGATTGTCTCGTGATTATTATGTTGATCAAGATGATGATACCAAAGAGAAACGTAAAAAATACATTGCACATATTGCTAGAATGTTACAATTTTTTGGAGATTCAGAAGAAGTGGCTATAGCAAATGCAGATAAAGTATTTCAGTATGAATATAATTTAGCTGAACCAAGATTTACAAAGGAAGAATCTAGAGATACTAGAAAATTATACAATCCTAAAACAATTGTTGAACTTTCAGAAATTACACCTTCAATAAATTGGGAAACTTATTTTAAAGAGATTGGAATTAATACGATAGATAAAGTTATTGTAATGCAGCCAAATTATATGATGGCACTTGAGCAAATACTAGCATCAAGTTCAATAAAAGATATAAAATTATATTTGCGTTGGACAGCTATTGATAGAGCTGCAGGAAAGTTAAATAACGAATTAGATGTTGCTAATTGGGAGTTTTATAGTAAAGAGTTAAGAGGAGCCAAACAGCAAAGACCTAGAGATGAAAGAGCTTTAGCCTCATTAAATGGAGCTATAGGTGAAGCATTAGGTAAATTATATATAGACAAAAAATTTCCGCCGGAAGCAAAAGGAAAAGCTGAAGAAATGATTGCAAATGTGATGCTTGGTATGGAAAAAAGGATAAATGCTTTAGAATGGATGAGTGATGATACAAAGACGAAAGCTTTAGAGAAATTAACTAAAATGACTGTTAAAATTGCGTATCCAGATAAATGGAAAGATTATGCGGCATTAGATGTTAAAGGACTAAAAGATGGTGGTTCTTATTTTCAAAACTCTGCAAATATTTCAAAATGGAATTTTGACAAAAATATTGAAAAACTAGGGAAAGAAGTGGATAGAACAGAGTGGGGGATGGCACCGCAAATTGTGAATGCATATTTCAACCCAGTAAACAATGAGATTGTTTTTCCTGCAGCAATTTTACAACCACCTTTTTACAATTATCAAGCTGATGAAGCTGTAAATTATGGAGGAATTGGAGCTGTAATTGGGCACGAAATTTCTCATTGTTTTGATGATCAAGGGGCAAGATTTGATGCAGATGGTAATTTAAAAAATTGGTGGACAGAGGATGATTCAGCACAATTTGCAGCTTTAGGTAAAAAATTAGTTGATCAATACAGTGCTGTTGAAGCATTAGAAGGTATAAACTTAAATGGTGAATTTACCTTAGGTGAAAATATTGGAGATTTAGGTGGAATTAATTCTGCATA
>NZ_WTAR01000139.1 GCF_013139515.1 Lutibacter sp. | reverse complement strand
CTTCCCATACCGAACAGAGAAGTTAAGCCTATCAGCGCAGATGGTACTGCCATTCAGGTGGGAGAGTATGTCGTCGCCTTTCTTTTGAAAAACCTTCAACTTTATTGTTGAAGGTTTTTTTTGGTTATTGCTTTTTTTGAGGTAATTAAATAGTATATCTTTACAAATATCATTTTAAAATCTAATCTCATTATGAAACAACAAAATTTAAAAAATCATGGGAAGTGGGTGATTGGTTATCATCTTATTACATTCTTAGCAATTCTCACACTTATTATAGGGTCAATAAGAGGCCTTTTAAAATCATCAGATGATAATTTATATTCAGCTTCATTATTAGTATTGATCTCTTTTATTTTATTGTTTATGTTTTACTTTGTTAGGTCTTTTGCTTTAAAAGCTCAAGATAGAGCAATTAGAGCTGAAGAAAAACTAAGGTATTTTATATTAACAGGAAAAGCATTGAGTAGCAAAATAACAACTCGACAAATTATTGGATTGCGTTTTGCTTCAGATGATGAGTTTCCTACTTTAGTTGAAAAAGCCGAAAAAGAAAACCTTTCAGAAAAAGATATTAAGGCGGCAATTCAAAATTGGAAAGAGGATTTATATAGAGCATAAAAAACAGGAAATATATTTAATAAAATCCTCATATAATTATGAGGATTTTTATTTTGAGACAATTCATAAAATAATCTTATTAATTTTATACGATGTACGGGATTTTAGATTGCAATAGCTTTTATGCTTCATGTGAACGTGTTTTTAAACCACATCTAATAGCTAAACCAATAGTGGTTTTATCTAATAATGATGGTTGTGTAATAGCGCGAAGTATTGAAGCTAAATCTTTTGTGCCAATGGGAGCCGAAGCATTTAAATATGAAAAAGTTTTTAAAGAAAAGCATATTAATGTCTTCTCTTCTAATTATTCATTGTATGGAGATTTAAGTACTAGAGTAATGTCAATTTTATCAAAATTCACATTAGATATTGAAATTTATTCGATAGATGAAGCCTTTTTTAAATTAGATGGAATTTCAAAAGATGAATTAGAAGACTATGTTTCTAAAATAAAATACACTATTGAGAAACAAGTTGGAATACCAGTGAGTATTGGTGTTGCTAAAACAAAATCACTCTCTAAAGTAGCAAATAAAATAGCTAAAAAGTATACAAATGAAACAAAGGGTGTTTATGTAATTTTAAATAATGAGCAGCGTATTAAGGCTTTGAAATGGACTAAAGTTGAAGATGTTTGGGGAATTGGAAGAAGTATTTCAAAGAAACTTAAATTTCAAAATATACATACAGCGTATGATTTCACCTTGTTATCGGATGAATTGGTGAGAAATAAATTTTCAGTTGTTGGTTTACGTTTGAAGCAAGATTTATCTGGAAATTCAACGATAGGAATTGAAGTTGTAAGAGATAAAATATCTATTGCTACAACAAGAAGTTTTGAATATGTATTAAGAGATTTTGAGCCTATAAAAGAACGAATTGCTACATTTGCGAATGCTTGTGCAGAAAAGCTGAGGAGGCAACATTCAGAATGTAATTATTTATATGTGTTTTTAAAAACGAGTAGCTATTCAAGTGTGAAGCGGAATGTAGGGGTTGTAGTGCATTTGCCTTACATCACAAACTCAAGCATTACAATTTGTAATTATGCTAATAGAGGAATTAAACAATTGTTTAAAAAAGGGTACAATTATAAAAAGGCAGGGGTTGTTGTTATGGGGTTAAAGCCTGAAGAGGAGCATCAATTTTCATTGTTTGAAGATGAGAACCCAAGGCATAAATCATTAATGAAAGTTATTGATAAACTAAATTTAAAGTACAATAAACCAACAGTAAAAATTGCAAATCAAGATTTAGATAAAACTTGGAAAATGAAGCAAGATCACTTATCACCAAGGTACACAACTGCCATTGATGAAATTATAGAAATAAAATGTAACTAAATAAGGTGAAAAGCATAAAAAATATAGAAATCTATTTTCCTAAAAAATCAGGATTGATTGAAAGGCCAATTGTAAGCGAAGATATTGCAGCGGGATTTCCATCTCCAGCGGAGGACTTTAAAGAAGTACGCATAAGTTTAGATAAGGAATTGATAAAAAATGAAGATGCAACTTTTTATGCACGTGTTAGAGGAAACTCTATGATAGATGCTAATATTGAGGATGGAGATTTGTTGGTTATAGATAGAAGTATAGAAAATAGAAATGGTAAAATTGCAGTTTGTATGATTGATGGAGAATTTACTATAAAAAGATTGAAAGTAGAAAAGGAGTGTGTGTATTTAATGCCTGAAAATAAAAAATACAAGCCTATTAAAGTTACTGAAGATAATGAGTTAATTATTTGGGGAATAGTAACGTATGTTATAAAAGAAGTATAAAAAAAGCCGACAATTGTCGGCTTTTTTTATCTAATTTAATCTCTTAAAACACTTCTTGAGATTACAATTTTTTGAATTTCAGAAGTACCTTCATAAATCTGCGTAATTTTAGCATCACGCATTAGGCGTTCTACGTGGTATTCTTTTACAAAACCATAACCACCATGTATCTGAACAGCTTCAACTGTTACTGCCATTGCCATTTCAGCAGCATATAGTTTTGCCATTGCACCACTTAAATCATAATTGGCGTGCTGATCTTTATCCCAAGCAGCTTTGATACATAAATGGCGTGCAGCCTCAATTTGAGTTGCCATGTCAGCTAATTTAAAAGCAATAGCTTGATGTTGGTTAATTTCCTTTCCAAAAGCTTTACGTTCTTTAGAATATTGTAAAGCTAATTCATAAGCACCAGATGCAATTCCTAAGGCTTGTGAAGCAATTCCAATTCGTCCACCTGCCAATGTTTTCATGGCAAATTTAAACCCAAAACCATCATCTCCAATTCTATTTTCTTTAGGCACTTTAACATCCGTAAACATTAGCGAATGAGTATCAGAACCACGAATACCTAATTTATTTTCTTTATTTCCAACTACAAAGCCTTCTGTACCTTTTTCTATAATTAAAGCATTTATACCTTTATGCCCTTTAGCTACATCAGTTTGAGCAATTACAAGATAAACGCTTGCAGTACCACCGTTGGTAATCCAGTTTTTTGTACCGTTTACTAAATAGTGATCTCCTTTATCAATTGCAGTTGTTTTTTGTGAAGTTGCATCAGAACCTGCTTCAGGTTCACTTAAGCAAAATGCACCAATAATTTCCCCTTTTGCAAGTGGAACTAAATATTTTTGTTTTTGTTCTTCAGTACCGTACGTTTCAAGTCCCCAACAAACTAATGAATTATTAACAGACATGACTACTGAAGCTGAAGCATCAATTTTTGAAATTTCTTCCATTGCTAACACATAAGATACAGCATCTAAACCACTACCTCCATATTTTGGGTCAACCATCATTCCTAAAAAACCAAGCTCTCCCATTTGCTTAACTTGTTCAGTAGGAAATTGTTGTTTTTCATCACGTTCTATAACACCTGGTAAAAGTTCATTTTGAGCAAAATCACGAGCTGCATCACGTATCATTATTTGCTCTTCAGTTAAATTAAAATCCATAATTA
>NZ_WTAR01000027.1 GCF_013139515.1 Lutibacter sp. | reverse complement strand
TAGCTGAAAAAGAACTTATAAATTATGAAAAATATAAAGGTGTAACCTTAACACAAAGTGGAAAAAAATTAGCAGTTGAAATTGTAAGAAAACACAGACTCTGGGAAGTTTTTTTAGTAAACAAATTGCATTACAACTGGGATGAAGTACATGAAATAGCCGAACAATTAGAACACATAAAGTCTTCTACTTTAGTAGGCAAATTAGAAGCTTATTTAGAGTTTCCAAAACACGATCCACACGGTGACCCAATACCAGATGAAAATGGAAACATAGCACAACATAAAAATGTAATGCTTTCATCTGCAGAAATAAACTCTAGCTGTATCATTATTGGAGTTAAAGATTCTTCATCTTCTTTTCTAAAATTTTTAGACAATGCAACTATTAAATTAGGCAGTACTTTAAACGTTATTTCAAAAGAAGAATTTGACAATTCTCTACTCATTGAAAACAATGGTCTAACAATCTCAATATCACATCAAATCGCAAAAAATTTATTTGTTAAAAAACTATAAAAAATGGAACAAATTATTAATTATTTCGAAAGTATTAACCCCATTTTAGCTGCATTTTATGCAACATTATTTACTTGGGGACTAACAGCTTTAGGTGCTGCATTGGTTTTCTTATTTAAAGGTATGAATCGTGCAGTTTTTGATGGTATGTTAGGTTTTACCGGTGGTGTTATGGTTGCTGCAAGTTTTTGGAGTTTATTAGCCCCAGGAATAGAAATGAGCCCTGGAGAAGGTTTCATGAAAGTTATACCAGCTGTTGTTGGGTTTGGATTAGGAGCATTGTTTCTTTTTGGGCTTGATAAGGTTTTACCTCACTTACATGTAAATTTTAAAGAATCTGAAAAAGAAGGTGTTAAAACTCCATGGCATAAAACTACACTATTAGTATTGGCAATTACATTACATAACATTCCTGAGGGGTTAGCAGTAGGTGTTTTATTTGGCGGTGTTGCAGCTGGTTTTGATGGAGCTACTATTGGTGGAGCTGTTGCACTTGCTATTGGTATTGGTATACAAAATTTTCCCGAAGGTTTTGCTGTTTCTATGCCAATGAGAAGGCAAGGAGCTAGTAAATGGAAAAGTTTTATGTTTGGACAATCATCTGCTTTAGTAGAACCAATTGCTGCTGTAATTGGAGCTTGGGCAGTAATGACTTTTCAACCTATTTTACCTTATGCCTTAGCTTTTGCTGCTGGCGCTATGATATTTGTTGTTGTTGAAGAAGTTATACCTGAAACACAACGTGATAAATATACAGACATTGCTACGCTTGGTTTTATTGGCGGATTTATTGTAATGATGACGTTGGATGTAGGATTAGGTTAACAACCACAGTCCGTATCGCATTTCCCTTTCTTTTTAGTTTTAAAAAAATATTTTTTAACTAAAAACCCAATGGCTAACCCAAGTGCTATGTATACTAAAATGTCTTGCATTAACTAAAAATATTAAATGCTATAATTGCAGATATATACGCCAATAAACCCATTCCTACTAATTGAAAAATAGGCCATTTCCAACTATTTGTTTCTCGCTTTACAATTGCTAATGTACCAACACATTGCATTGCAAAAGCATAAAATAACAGTAATGATACTCCAGTTGGAAAATCAAAACGCTTTTTACCGGTATCAGGATTTATTTCGGCCGCCATACGCTGTTTTATTGTACCAACATTTTCACTATCACTATCAACATTGTAAATAGTTGCTAATGCGCCTACAAAAACTTCACGAGCCGCAAATGAACTAATTAAAGCAATCCCAATTTTCCAATCATATCCCATTGGTTTAATTGCGGGCTCAATAGATTTACCCATATACCCAATATATGAATGTTCTAATTTATACGATGCCACTTTTTTCTGAAGTGCTGATTCTGTTAATTCTTTGTTTTCTTGTTTAGAAGTTACAAACTCTTCAGCATTTTTAAATTTTGATGGTCCATTGGAAGCTAAAAACCACAATACAATTGAAATTGCCAATATAATTTTTCCAGCACCAAAAATAAATGCCTTTGTTTTTTCAACAACTTCATAAAAAATATTCTTTATTGAAGGTATTTTATAATTTGGCATTTCAATAACAAATAAACTTTTACCCTTAACTTTTAGTGTGCTATTTAGTAATACCGCTGATAAAAGAGCTGCTGTAAACCCTAGTAAATATAAAGCCATCATTGTTAACCCTTGTAGATTAAGGATTCCTAACACCTGTTTATCAGGTATAATTAAAGCAATTAAAATTGCGTACACAGGCAAACGAGCTGAACATGTTGTAAATGGAATAACTAAAATTGTAACTAGCCGTTCTTTCCAATTACCTATGTTTCTTGACGCCATAATTGCTGGAATGGCACAAGCAGTTCCTGAAATTAATGGAATAACACTTTTTCCGCTCATTCCAAATTTTCGCATTATTTTATCCATCAAAAAAACAACACGACTCATATAACCAGTCTCTTCAAGAATAGAAATAAATGTAAATAAAATAGCTATTTGAGGGATAAATATAACTACACCACCAATACCCGGTATAATTCCTTCAGCAATTAAATTTGTAAAAGTTCCTGGTGGTAATACCGTTTTTATCCATGAACTTAAACTTGCAAACGCGCCATCAATTAAATCCATTGGATACGTAGCCCAATCAAAAATTCCTTGGAAAATAAATAATAATATTAAAGCAAAAATAACATAACCAAAAATTTTATGAGTCAATATTCTATCTAATATCCCTCGAAGGTCTGAAGCTTTAGATTTATCAACTTTAAAACTGTCTTTTAATACATTATTTATTATCTGATATCTTAATATGGTTTCTTTATGTTGGTATCTTTTAATACAACCTAAATCTTCTCTAAATTTTAAGACTAATTCTTTTTGCTGATTATTTAAAAAATCGAACTCATTATTCTGAGTAATTAATAACCAAGATTTATATAAAGGAAATTCTGGAAATGCATTTTTTAATTTTGTAAAGTATTCTTTATCTATTCTATCGGTTATATTACTTATAGGTATAGCATCTAATTTTTTATAATCTAAAATTACAGACTTCAATTCATCAATACCAATTTTTTTTCTTGCGCTTGCTAAAACAATTTTTGTATTGAGGCTTTCTTCTAACTTTTTCACATCAATATCAATCCCTTTCCTTTTCATTTGATCAATCATATTGATCACTAAAATTGTTGGAATTTTTAAATCTTTTATTTGAGTAAATAAAAGTAAGTTTCTTTTAATATTTTCAATTTCAACAACTACAACTACAACATCGGGATAACTATCATTTTTCTCATTTAGCAGAGTGTCTAAAACTAATGTTTCGTCTAATGAAGTTGGGTTGATACTGTAGGTTCCTGGTAAGTCTGTAACTTCAGCTTTAATTGTATTATTAAGTTTACATAAGCCTTGTTTTTTTTCAACCGTAATTCCAGGGTAATTTCCAACTTTTTGTTTTAAACCCGTAAGTTGATTAAATAATGAAGTTTTTCCTGTATTTGGATTTCCTATTAAAGCAACTTTTACAACCTTATCATCACTCATTAATTCACTGTTACTTAACAACTATAGTTATTTTTTCGGCGGTTTCTCTTCTAATTGCTAAATGGCTACCATTTACCTTAATATATAAAGGATCTTGCATTGGAGCTTTCTGAATTAATTGTACTTCAATCCCTGGTAAACAACCCATTTCAAGCAATTTTAAAGGAATATTGTCTAAACACAATTTCTCTATAAAAGCTTTTTCTCCAATTTGTAAATTTGCAATAGTTTTAAACATTATTAAGACTGATTATAAATAACTAGGTGCAAATATACTAAATTAGAATGATTCTAAACAATGATAAATATCACTAATCTTTAAATTCTTTCTGAAGAATTTTAATATCTAATATTAAACGCTCTATATCTTCATTATTAGTTCCATCATAATAACCTCGTATTTGTTGTTTTTTATCAACTAGCACAAAATTTTCTGTATGAATAAAGTCTTGCAAACCTCCATCACCTTCATCTAACACCGTAAAATAACTTTTACGTGCTAAATGATATATGTGTTTTTTATCTCCGGTAGTTACGTTCCATTTTGCATCAATCACTCCTTTTTTATCAGCATATGCACGTAAAATTGGAATACTATCCATTTCTGGAGTCACAGAAAGTGATAGAAATTTAATATCATCATCATTTTTAAATACTTCTTGAAGTTTTCCAATGTTGTTTGTCATTATTGGGCAAATAGTCATACATCTTGTAAAAAAGAAATCAGCTACATAAATTTTATCTTCATAATCTTGTTGTGTAATAGTTTCTCCATTTTGGTTGATTAAACTAAAATCTGCAACTTTATGGTTTCTTCTAACATGTTTAATGCTTTCATCTACTAATTTCGGATTTACATCAGCTGGATTATAAACTGGCAATCTCTTTTCAGGTGTTAATAAGGTATAAATTGCATAAATCATAATTACTGAAAAGACAGCCATGATAGCTAGCGTTGGAAATGATTTTTTGAAAAATTTTAAATCCATAATATTTTATAAATGAAATACAAATTTAGTGTAATTAGCCGTTAAAGATATACTACTATTCTAAAACTTTGTTAAAAGTAAAGGTTCGTTTACTTTTAGGTTTTACAAATGTTTTTAAAACCGTACATTTGTCCGATTTTATTTTTGAAAACATATATGGAAATAATTATAAAGGCAGCGCAGTTTATTTTAAGTTTATCATTTTTAATAGTATTGCATGAATTAGGGCATTTTATCCCTGCAAAAATATTTAAAACTCGTGTAGAAAAATTCTACTTATTTTTTGATTATAAATTTTCTTTACTTAAAAAGAAAATTGGCGGTACAGAATATGGTATTGGTTGGATTCCTTTAGGAGGTTATGTGAAAATCTCAGGTATGATTGACGAGAGTATGGATACTGAGCAAATGAAGCAACCTGCTCAACCTTGGGAATTTAGATCTAAACCAGCTTGGCAACGTTTAATTATTATGTTAGGTGGTGTAATTGTAAACTTCATTTTGGGGATTTTAATTTACATTATGATTACGTTTGTTTGGGGAATTGACTTTGTAAAACCCGATGGTGTAAAAGAAGGATTTTCGGTTCATGAATCATTTAAAGAATATGGGTTTGAAGATGGAGATAAGATTACAAAATTTAACGGTACTGAACCTTTAGATGTTACTGACGTAAACAAACATTTATTTTTAAGAGACATTACTTCACTTGAAGTTGTGCATCAAAATGGTAAAACTGAGACATTAAACATTCCTGAAAACATAGGCGAAACTATGTGGGAAAAAGGTGTTATGCAACCTTTTGAAATAAGAATACCTGCAATAATTGATACTGTTATTGTTGATTCTCCTGCAGACAAGGCTGGCTTATTAAAAAATGATAAAATTTTAGCCATAAACAATCAAAAAGTAGGGTATTGGAATGATTTCACTAAATCAGTAATTTCATCGGAAGGTGCAATTACTATGACTATTGAAAGAAATGGAACAACTAAAAACATTTCAGTTAAAGCCGGAGAAGATAAAAAAATTGGTGTAGCTCCAAATAGAGCTGGTGTCGTAAATCTACAACATAAAGACTATTCATTTATTGAAAGTATTTCAAAAGGAAATTCTATAGCTATTTGGACATTAAAAGATTATATCACTCAATTTAAGTACGTGTTTACTAAAAAAGGAGCTACAAGTATAGGTGGTTTTATTGCTATTGGAAATATCTTTCCAGCAACTTGGAGTTGGCAAGCTTTCTGGAGTATTACAGCCTTCTTATCAATTATGTTAGGGTTTATGAATTTGCTGCCAATACCAGCCTTAGATGGTGGTCATGTAATGTTTACTTTATATGAAATGGTAACGGGAAGAAAGCCAAACGATAAGTTTTTAGAGTATGCTCAAATTACTGGATTTATTCTTTTAATAGCCCTACTTCTATTAGCTAACGGAAATGATATAGTAAAACTATTCTCTTAACCTTTACTTCTTCAAAAAAGAACTTATCTGAACTACAGATTAATTATAAAACAAAAAAAATCCTCGTTTAAAAACGAGGATTTTTTTATATATAGTTTTTATTAAAACTTAATCAGCAAGTATAATAACCTTATTTTCTTTCATTTCAATGGTACCGCTTTTAATAACTAAAGAATACTCTCCTTTGTCATTTGTGAATTTAGTCTCAAATACCTCTTCAATATTCACATTTGTGCCTTTAAACTTTACAGTTCCATTAACTAATAACGACACTATTGGAGCGTGATTATTTAACATTTGAAATTCACCATTAATACCTGGTACAGATATAATATCTACATCAGTGTTTAATAAAGTTGCCTCTGGTGTCACTATTTCTAAAATCATTCTTTTAGTTTAAGAATTATACTTCTGCTAACATTTTCTCACCAGCATCAATTGCATCTTGAATTGATCCTCTTAAGTTAAATGCCGCTTCAGGGTATTTATCTAACTCACCATTTAAAATCATATTAAATCCTTTAATGGTATCTTTAATATCAACTAACACACCTGGTATTCCAGTAAACTGTTCTGCCACATGAAAAGGTTGAGATAAGAAACGTTGCACTCTACGCGCTCTATGAACTGCTATTTTATCTTCTTCAGATAATTCTTCCATACCTAAAATAGCAATAATATCTTGTAATTCTTTATAACGCTGTAATAACTCCTTTACACGTTGAGCACAATCATAGTGTTCATCACCTAAAATATCAGCCGTTAAAATTCTTGAAGTAGAATCTAAAGGATCTACCGCAGGGTAAATACCTAATTCTGAAATTTTACGAGATAATACCGTTGTAGCATCTAAATGCGCAAATGTTGTTGCCGGAGCTGGATCTGTTAAATCATCCGCAGGCACATAAACCGCTTGTACTGATGTAATTGAACCATTTTTTGTTGAAGTAATACGCTCTTGCATTGCACCCATTTCTGTTGCTAATGTTGGTTGGTAACCTACTGCAGAAGGCATACGCCCTAATAATGCTGATACCTCTGAACCTGCTTGTGTAAAACGGAAGATATTATCTACAAAAAATAATACATCTTTTCCTTGTCCTTCACCTGCACCATCTCTAAAATATTCAGCGATAGTTAATCCTGATAATGCTACACGAGCACGTGCTCCAGGTGGCTCATTCATTTGTCCGAAAACAAAAGTAGCTTTAGATTCTCTCATTCCTACTTTATCAACTTTAGATAAATCCCATCCTCCATCTTCCATAGAGTGCATAAAATCATCACCATATTTAATAATTCCAGATTCTAACATTTCTCTTAAAAGATCATTTCCTTCACGTGTTCTTTCTCCTACACCAGCAAATACTGATAAACCACCGTGACCTTTTGCTATATTGTTAATTAACTCCATTAACAATACTGTTTTACCTACACCTGCACCACCAAATAATCCAATTTTACCACCTTTTGCATAAGGTTCAATTAAATCAATTACTTTAATACCTGTAAATAAAACTTCTGTTGAAGTAGATAAATCTTCAAATTTTGGTGCTTGTCTGTGAATTGGTAAACCATCTTCTCCTGCTTTAGGTAAATTTTCTAATCCATCAATTGCATCACCAATTACGTTAAATAAACGTCCGTAAATATCTTTTCCTATCGGCATTTGAATTGCACTACCTGTAGATACAACTTCAGTTCCTCTACTTAATCCATCTGTTGAATCCATTGATATAGTTCTTACAGAATCTTCACCAATATGAGATTGTACTTCTAAGACTAATAATGAACCATCCTTTTTTGTGATTTCTAATGAATCATATAATTTTGGAAGTTCAGCACCAGATTCAAACTCAACGTCAATAACTGGACCAATAATTTGTGCAACTTTACCTGTAACTTTTGCCATTACTTTAACTGTTTATTTTTTAGATATTTAACCTTTTAAGGTTCACCTTAATTTTAAAGGTGCAAAGATAGTTTTTTGATTTAATTTTAAAAAAAAAATACGGGTTTTTTTAAAAAAAGAAACGCTCTAAAAATTTAGAGCGTTTCAGTATCATTATATTAATTATTAATTATGGATTTATTGTCCAAGAAACAAAGTATTGTGAACCTACACTACCTGTACCAGGAGCACTCACATATTCTTTCCCGCCAATATTAGCACCACCAATTTTAAATGTAGATTTAAAAGAAGGTACTGTGTAATTAATTTGAGCATCTACAGTTGTACGAGCATCAATTAATCCGTTTTGGAAAGTTGATTCCCAGAAATATTCATCACTCCATCTAACATTCACACCAAACCCTAAGTTTTCTAAAAGTTCCGTATTTCCAATTGAAAATTTCACTTTATGTTCTGGCGTATTAAAACCTGCTTCATAATCAGGATCAGAAGCTTGGTCAAAATCAAATTTAGAAAGTGTGTAGTTCAATCCTACACTGTAATTTCCAAACATTTTAGTTGTTACACCAATAGTTCCCCCATACGATGTAATATCTGCAGGTGAATTAGTGTACACTTGGAAAGCTTTAAAATCACCTTGACTTAATGCGATAGCTGCTGGTGGAGCTGGCATAAACTGTGGATTGAAATCAGAAAAATCTGCTTGACCATAGAATGGTGTTAAAACTGTTTTAACTCCAATAAAATCTTCATATTCATTATAATAAGCACTCATATCTAAAGCTAATCTTCCAAATCCTGCTCTATAACCAACTTCATAAGCAGTTACTTTTTCTGGCTTCACTAAAGCAAAATCAGATTTTACAGGTGCTCCTGCTAAAACTGAAGATAAAGAGAATGAATTCTCATAAGCTGCTCTACCTGATAATGCAACTGAACTTACACCTCCGTTAAAAATTTGACCTGTAGCACTTACTGGGAATGTTGGCGTAGTATATCTATCTAAGTTATCAGGCGCAGAACCTACTAAAAATGCTCTACCTGCATCTAAACCAATGTATTGATCTTGTGTTGATGGATTTCTAAATCCTGTTTGAAATGATGCTCTTAAATTACGTGTTTTTCCTTCACCTAATGAATAAGAAACTGTAACTCTTGGCGAATAATTTCCGTCAAAGTTTTTTGCTTTATCGTAACGTAAAGATCCAGTAAATTTTAATCTATCATCAATAAATTTCTTTTGTACTTGCATATATGCACCATACTCATTATAATCAATTGGCCCATCGTAATCAGTAAAAATAGTACCATTAGAATTTAAAGAATACTGTCTCCAAGAACCACCCACTTGAATATCAGCAACATCAGTAAGATCTCTTAAATTATAGTTTGCATCTGCATGGTAAATTTTTGTATTATCTTGAAATTTTGCTCCAGTGGTTAAATTTGGGTCAGAAGTTACAGCGTCTAAAGCACTATCAAAAGCAGCTGTACCAGGAACTAAAGCTCCTGTTTGAGCAACTTGACGAGCAATACTATGAGCAGTTGCGTCATCTAATGCAGGTAATCCTGGAATTTGACCTGTTCTACCTCCAATATATGTTTGCGCATACTCAGTAAACCACTGTGTATCAGATTTCCAGCTTCTATTTAAGTTAATTGCTGCAAAACGGCTATCGTAAGAATCTCCAGCATCTTCATCCGTTACATAAGCTCTAACAAAGAAATTATCTCCTTTAACTTCTAATTTATGTTGTTGCATAAAAAAGTTTTTAATAGCATATCTATTTGCTCCTTGATAAATAGTATTTCCGTTTCCAAATTTAGCGTTGTAACTAACTTCTAAATCATTTGCAAATGGTCTATAATTTAAAGAAATATCAACTTTAGCACTCTGTGCTACGTAATCCATTAAATCAACTTCATTGTATCCTGTTCTTGAAACAGTTTGCGCCGAAAGTCCTAATGCATCAGCAATAAAATCAGGAACACCAGCTCCGATTGCTAACTCTCTAAAATCTAACGATGTACTAACTTCATCTCCATATACATTTAATCCATCATAATCTATATCAGCTCTAGTAGCTCCTGTATTTGCATAATCTTCATAATCTGTAGCATACCATTCAGTTCCTTTTAAATAAGAAAATGAAGCTTTTGCTGCAAATTTATCACTAAATTTATGTGCCATTCTAATTCCAACATCTGTGAAAGTGTTATCTCCTGCAGCTATTTGAGAAGTAATTCCTGTTTTAACGTATGAGCTAATTCCTGCAGAATCAAATGGGTTTTTACTTGTCATAAATAAAATACCATTAAATGCATTTGCACCATATAAAGCTGAAGATGCACCCGGTAATAATTCAACAGAATTTACATCTAACTCAGACATTCCCAACAGGTTCCCTAAGTTAAAGTTCAATGCAGGTGAAGAGTTATCCATGCCATCAACTAATTGCATAAAACGCGCATTAGCAAATGTTGCAAAACCTCTTGTGTTAATTGATTTAAATGTTAAACTATTTGTATTAACATCTACACCTTTTAAATTTTCTAATCCATCATAAAAACTTGGAGAAGTTGTGTTTTTAATTGCTCTAATATCCATTCTTTCAATGGTTACAGGAGATTCTAACACTCGTTCAGGCGTTCTAGATGCTGAAACAACCACCTCATCTAACGCTGTAGCTGCTTCTTTAAGTGCCACATTTACAATTTGATTGCTTTGAGTAATTTCAACTATTGTTGAAGAAAACCCAATAAGTGAAACCTCTATTTTAAAAGGTAGTTCTTCATTTGCAGTGAAATGATAGTTTCCATCAAAATCTGTTGTAGTTCCAATAGATTTTCCTACAACTTTTATGTTAGCACCAGGTATTGGTTGCTCAGTTTTTGCTTCTGTAACTGTTCCTGAAATAGTGGTTTGAGCCACCATTACTGTCCCAACAAAAAGTGCAAAAACAACACTTAATAATTTTTTCATAATGTCCTTTATAGTATTGATTAATTAAAGTGCAAAATACAATTTTTTTCTAATTATCTTAAAAAATGACATAAAAAAAAGCGTAAAGAACATTTTTTACGCTTAGATTTTTTAAATATGATATTTATCAGCTAGTAATAAAGTGTGGTTTTATGTAGTTGAAAATTACACTTTCCCCTCTAAGTAGTGGTTTATTGTGTTTTCCACCAATATATATAGTTATTCTTTTATCACCTTAAATGTTATTGGGTTTTCCAAATGCACTTTTGCAAAATACAATCCCGTTGGTTGGTTTTCAAGCGTTAATTGAACTTTTCCATAAACTATTGGATACGTTTTTGTTGAAATTAACTGTGATTGTATAGAGTATAGCTCTACAACTACTTCTTTTTGTGAAACTGGTAAAGCTATATCAAATGTACCATTGGTTGGATTTGGATAGGCAACTATACCATCTAATAACTCAATAGTTTTAGAGAATGTACCTTCACAAGGTTTTGCCGTTTTAATTTCAACTACATCACCATGTTTTACATCAACATTAAACATTGGAGAAGTAGTTTTAAAACTTTCTTTTCCATTAACATAAACTATAAATGGTGCAGTTCCAACTTTAACTTCTATTTCAACCTTACTAAAATTAACTGTTGCATTTGCAACAATCACCTCTCCTTCAATCACTTCCACTTCAAAACATTGCTGATACAACCCACCTGTAACAGTTATGCAAATTGTATAAATACCTGGCTCTAAGTCGTTAAATGTTAGTGTATTTGTGAAATTATATTTTACTTCATTAAATATTACAAAATAATCATGAGCAACTGTTGAGTTAATTATTATTTTTCCATTATTTTCATTAGGGCAAGTTTCACTAACTGTTTCAATACTAAAATTATTTGATGGTACACTAAATGTTGAACATCCAAATGCATCAACAGTGCTTCCTAAAGGTGTGTTTGGGCATATATCAATAGTATTTACAACACTATCCTTATCATCATCATCACTAATTATTACTGCTCCACAAATTTCAATATTCCAATTTAAAATCACCCCAACATCTTCAGCACCTGCATCAATTATTTTTAAAATCCATTCTCCATAAGATTCTTCATTATTAAAACTAGATAAACTTCCTTGTGGCCTATAAGTACCTGTAAAAGGTGCTGCTACAGAGTTAATACTGGTTATACCTTCATCATCAAAAATAGTATTTGTAAAATTATTTCCATCACTACCAATGTTTGCTGCTAAATTGACTTCAGTACCATTTGGACTAATTAAAATTAATGTTAAATCCCCATCCCAAGGGTGTGTAATATTTACTGTTACATTTACATCTGTAATTTGCTTGTTTTGGGTTATATTTATAATGGAAGAAACACCCAATTCGTTATTATCAGGTATTAATAAAGGTGTGTCTAAAGAATTACTAATATCGCAAACTGTTGGTGCTGTTTTAAAATTAAAAATTTCTGAAAAACTACTTGCAGTACAATTATTACTTCTTTTAACTCTCCAATAATATGTTGTGTTTGGCTGCAAAGTTTCAGGTATATATGAACTTATTGTTATTGCTGGTGATGCTTCATAAATTGTAGAAAACGTATTATCTAAAGAAATTTCAATAGTATAATTTGACACATTAACATTACTTTCCCAACTTAACGCATAAGGACTTAAAACATAATTATTGTTATTTTCAGGAAGCGTTAAATTTGTTGCATTTATAACTGAAGAAAATACTCCTAAGTTAACAATTGTACTTTTTGAAACCAAAGATGAAGTTGAACTTCCTGTAACATCAATAGTGTAATTTTCAACATCTTCTAAACCAATATTGTTAATTGTCATTGTGACATTTGTATTGTCATTAGTTGCTGAAACCGGATTAAAAGTAACTGTTGAACCCAATGGCAAGCCATTTGCAGAGAAAACAATTTCTTCAGTAAATGTATTTACTGGTGTATTGTATGTAAAATTATACACAATACTTCCTGGCGCGCACATTGTTTTTGAAAAATTATCAAAATTCATTACAAATTCAGAGTCTTCAATAACAAAATTTGTTTGGTTTATTGCATAAAAAACATTTCCAACACTTTCAACTTTAACCCTTGCCGCTGTTGCTGTGGTGTTAGGAACCACAATATCATAACTTCCATCATTTACTACGTTTGAAGCCAAAATAAAAGGGTATGTATTACCTCCATCAATTGAAAGTGAGATTGTAACATTTGAACAATTAACTGGTGAAATATTTGTATTTGCAACATTCCAATTAATAGTTTTGGAAGTTCCAACATACCAGGTTTCTAATACATTTTGTGATGTTACATTAAATGGACCAGATGCACTATCAACAGTTATAGTTGTTTCTTTACTAGCAGTTTGACCTCCGTTTACGTTATTATCTCTTATAGTAACACCAAATTTCATAGTTCTAGAAACAGAAGGTATAACTTCCCAAGTATTAGCTAAATCTCCTGCTATAACAGTGCTTAAATCAGGAAAATACCTTGCTGATGAACTTGTTGGCGCCAAGGATCGAAAAACGGGCCCTCCTGTTGCTGTTGAAACTGGTGGTGCTGTTGTTATTTCTGTATCTAATTGCTCCCAAGTGTAAGTTAACGCATCTCCATCTAAATCTGTAGCATTTACATTTAACACAAAAGGTGTAGAAGCCGGAATTGTATAGTTAGATAAATCATCTGCAGTTGGTGCATTCGTATTCGTAGAGATACTTGATTGTGTTCCGCATGTACTATTCCCTGTGGAAATATTATTCCACATTTGCTGTATACTCACAAAATGAAAATACGAACCTACTGCATTTTGAACATTTGGAGCACAAATACCTGCATAAGACATAATTGTTGAACCACTTCCAGGTTCAACAGCTGTTGAGCCTGTTCTATTTTCATTACAAGAATTATTAAACGTATGAGTTGCCCCATATTGATGTCCCATTTCATGGGCTACAAAATCAACATCATAAGGATCGCCAATAGGTGAAGATGTACCTGTAACACCTCTTGCCTTACTTGAAGTACAAGGAACATTTAATGATGCTAAACCACCTGCCCCAGTACTAAATGTATGTCCAATATCATAACTTCCAGAGCCAATATTATCATCAATAACTGTTTGACTTTCATTAATTAACGTGTTAGAATTGTTATTAGTAAATGGATCAGTTGCACCATCCAAAAATATAATATCCGTATTATTAGCAACTAAAACCATTGTTAATGCTACATCTTTTTCAAATATTTCATTAACACGATTAACTGTTGCTACAATCGCGGATAATACTGCTCCTTTTTTTACAGCATCAGTAGCGCTAGCACTAATATTTTGGTTGCTTAAATGAAATTGTGAATATTCTCCAGTAGTTGCAACTGCTAATCTAAAAGTTCTTAAAATTCTATCATTTGCATTTTCTGTTTTTTGACTTTCGCTTTCAGCTGCCTTTTTTGTTAACGTATTAACTTCATCAAACTTACACTCAAACTTATTGGTTGGTATTAAATTGTTTTTAGTATAAAACATATATGAATCCGCCTCAGAAGTATAAGGATCTATATAAATACTTTCTCCTTCTTTTTGAGAAATCATTGCGTGTAAACCCAATGTGGTTACACTAAACCTCACCACCGAATTAGGGTTTTCAATTCCTTTTCCTATATAAGATTTAATTGTTGGATATTTCTTTTGAAGACTTTCTTCTAATATTGAAGTTTCAACTATTTGGTATTTTTCAAATTCTCCTTTTTCATTAGGAAAACTTAAAATTGTATTAGATGCTGTTAGTTTCCCTTTTCTTTTAGGCGCATTAATTAATTTATCTTTAAACAACTTTAAATTTAATTGATACGCTTCAAAACTAGATGGGGTTGATTGTCTTTTAATAATTTTTGAAGTGTTTTTTTCTAATTCAACGGTTTTAGCCCATAATTTATCTGAATTTTGAGCATTTCCTGTAAAAATTAATGAAAACAAAAAAACTATAATCGTAAAAGTATTTATATAATATTTTTTCATGTTTTAATAATATTGTGGGATGTTGATTTACAAATATAAAGATATTAATTTGTTTAAAAACACAATCCTAATTTTAACTATTTACAAGTGTTAACGTTTTAATTAAATAAAGTATTTTTACACTTTAATTGTAACCAAAACTATTTTCAATTTTGAAAATCTTTAACGATTTCTCTACTTACAAATCAAACAAAAAAACTTTTGTTACCCTTGGTACTTTTGATGGTGTTCATGTTGGACATCAAAAAGTAATAAAAAACTTGGTTGAAAGTGCCAAACTAAACAATGCTACTTCAGTTTTATTAACTTTTTTTCCGCATCCAAAAATGGTGTTGCAAAACAATACAACCATTAAACTAATAAATACTATTGATGAACGAACTAAGTTATTAGAAAAAATAGGTTTAGAGAATTTGGTTATTCAACAATTTACTGAAGAATTTTCTAATAAAACTGCTTTAGATTTTGTAAAAACTGTTTTAATTAACAAACTAAATATTTTAACACTAATTATTGGTTACGATCATCACTTCGGAAAAAATAGAAAAGGGAATTTTAAACAATTAGAAACTTACGGAAGCGAATTGAATTTTAGCGTTCAAGAAATTTCACAACAAGATATTGATAATTCAGCCGTAAGTTCAACGAAGATTAGAAAAGCTATTGAAAGTGGTGAAATTGAAAAAGCAAATACCTATTTAGGATATTCTTATATGCTCACTGGCAACGTAGTTAAAGGGAGAAACTTAGGTGAAAAAATAGGTTTTCCTACAGCAAATTTACACATTAAAGAAACATACAAATTATTACCAAAAACAGGCGCTTATGTAGTATCATCTGAAATTGAGAATACTACAGTTTTTGGAATGATGAATATTGGTTTTCGCCCAACAGTGAGTGGTAAACACCAAACTATTGAAATTCATTTTTTTAATTTTAATAAAAATTTGTACAACAAAACTATTCAAATTAATGTGTTATCCTTTTTACGAGAGGAGCAAAAATTTAATTCGGTTGAAAAACTGAAAAAGCAACTACATAAAGACAAAGAAAACTCGCTAAATATTATTAATGGTATGTTGTTTGATTTATAATTTTTGTAAATTCATCACATGAAAAATATCTGGCTACTTATTACAGTATTATTGGTTTCTTGCAAACCTTGTCAAAATATTGATTACAATTTAAAGGAAGCTGTTTTAATAAAAACCGCAAATTGCCCAGATAATGCTGAATGTTCTGTTGAATTAATCCCAAATAAATCATTAGAATTTAAAAAAGATGGTATTGGTGCTTTGTACCCAGTAATTACTGAAGGCGATAAAACTATATTAAAATACACATTTAATAAAAACACCATTCCAAACACACAAGATGGTAGCTATACTGAAGTTGTATTTGCTGAATTAGACAAAACTATTACTCATGTTTCATTAACAAGCAAAGAGCTTCAAACTGTAAAATTACATTTTGGGCGTTTGTGTTATTGCAAAGGCCAAACTGGTTATTACCCAATTACAAATGGTAATTTCAACATAAAAAAATCAGGTAAAAAATCTATTGAAATTACTATTGATTTTAAAATAAGTGAAGTTCCTCAAATAATTTCAAAAATTAATGAAATTGTTTCTTTAAAATCAAATGCTACTAATTAGCTTCTTTTCACTTCAATTTATTAAATTTGCCTTTCAATTAAAGGAACAAAACAATGTTACAAGTAGCGTTTATTAGAGAAAACAAAGAAACTGTTTTAAAAGGTTTAGCAAAAAGAAATGTAAAAAATGCTGAAGAATTAGTTGCTAAAACTATTTTGGCTGATGAAGGAAGAAGAGCAATTCAAACAGAATTGGATGCTATTTTAGCTGAATCTAACAAACTATCAAAAGATATTGGACAGCTATTTAAATCTGGTGAACGTCAAAAAGCTGAGATTTTAAAACAAAAAACAGTACAATTAAAAGAAAAATCTAAAGATTTAACTGAAAATCTTCAAAATAAAGCAACCGAATTACAAGAATTATTATACTTAATTCCTAACATTCCTAATGAAATTGTACCAGCTGGTTCAACTGAAGATGATAACGAAACTACGTTTGAAGAAGGTGAAATTCCAACATTACACGAAGGTGCTTTACCACATTGGGAATTAGCTAAAAAATATGATATAATTGATTTTGAGCTTGGGAATAAGATTGCTGGAGCTGGTTTTCCTGTGTATAAAGGAAAAGGCGCAAAATTACAACGTGCATTAATCAATTACTTTTTAGATAAAAATACTGCAGCTGGTTATGATGAAGTTCAGGTTCCTTTAATGGTAAATGAAGCTTCTGGTTTTGGAACTGGGCAATTACCTGATAAAGAAGGGCAAATGTACCACGATGCGCAGGATAATTTATATTTAATTCCTACTGCTGAAGTTCCTGTAACTAATATTTTTAGAGATGTTATTTTAAAAGAAGATGAATTTCCAATTTGTAAAACGGCTTATACACCTTGTTTTAGACGAGAAGCTGGTTCATACGGTGCACACGTTCGTGGATTGAATAGATTGCATCAATTTGACAAAGTTGAAATTGTTAGAATTGAACATCCAAGTAAATCTTACGAAGCTTTAGATAGTATGGTAAATCATGTAAAAAGTATTTTACAAGAATTAAATTTACCGTACCGTATTTTACGTTTATGTGGTGGTGATATTGGGTTTACTGCAGCGTTAACATACGATTTTGAAGTGTTTTCAACAGCGCAAGATCGTTGGTTAGAAGTTAGTTCTGTTTCAAACTTTGAAGCATTTCAAGCAAACCGATTAAAACTTCGTTTTAAAAATAATGAAGGCAAAAGTGAATTAGCACATACTTTAAATGGTAGCTCTTTAGCTTTACCACGTATTTTAGCAGGTTTATTAGAAAATTACCAAACACCTGATGGAATTAAAATTCCTAAAGCATTAGTGCCATATTGCGGTTTTGAAATTATTAATTAACGCTTACTGTAATCATTTTTTTGTAATGATTCATTTCAACTAAGGCTTCAAAGTAATTATTTATTTGTCCTTTTTGCATGAATTGTAACGCTTTCTTTTTTGCTGTTTCGTATTGTTTGATTAGTTCTTTCATAATATAAAATTTAGTTGTTCTTTTAGTATATAGACAACTTCCGTGCCAAAATGTTACAAAGGTGTTTGAAGAATGCATTAGTTTTATAAAAACTTTAACACTTGTTTGGTTATCTTTGATTGAATTAAAAACAATACATGAAAAAAGTTTTATTCATATTTTTCTGTTATTTTTCTTTGCAAATTGCAGCACAAGAGCAGCAATTAGCTTATCAATACTTTAGTAATGGTGAATATGAAAAAGCAGTATCTATTTATAAAAGTTTACATCAAAAACACCCTTACAACTCAAACTACCTTAGCTATTTAATTGACTGTAATCAGCAATTAGAAAATTTTGAAGAAATAAATTCTTTAATACAAAAACAATTAAAAAGCTACCCAAATCATGACTATTTATATGTAGAATTGGGTTACAATTATCTATTACAACACGCAAAAGAAAAAGCAACTTTATATTTTGAAAAAGCACTAAAATCAATTGTAAAAGAACCAAACTCAGCCTATTTAGTTGGTAAAACATTTCAAGATAACCACTTGTTAAACGAAGCTTTAATAGCTTATAAAAAAGGAATGGAGTTAAACCCTTCAGTAAATTATAATTTTCAAATTGCTTTTATTTATGGTGAAAAAGGTGAAATTGAACAAATGTTTCACACCTATTTAGAATTGGTTTCTAGCAGTGAAAATTACTTGTCAACTGCAAAAAATTATATTGGAAGGTTTCTTTCTGAAGATGTTAAAGACAAACATAATGTTTCATTAAAAAGGTTGTTAATTAAACGAATGCAAAACAACCCACAAAATAGTTGGAACCAACTATTAAGCTGGCTTTTTATGCAACAAAAAGAATATAATAAAGCCTTCATTCAAGAAAAAGCACTGCACAAAAGAAATTCAGAAAGTTTAAATACAATTATTGATGTTGGGAAAATAGCTTTTAACGATTCCTCTTTTGAAGATGCTAGAAATTGTTTTAATTATGTGTTGGAAAACACAACCAATTTAGAAACTGAATTAATAACAAAGCTTTATTTATTAGAGATTGATATGAAAACAAATGCTTCAAATGAAGTTATTGAAAATCAATTTTTACAATTATTTAGCACCTATGGAAAAAACACTAAAACAATTCAAATTCAGGCTATTTATGCTGAATTTTTAGCTTTCAGAAAAAATGAACCTACTACAGCAATTTCAGTTTTAAAAGAAGCTTTAAAATTACCTGTTAATCAATTTCAAAAAGGACAAATAAAAACAAAACTGGCTGATATTTTAGTGTTTACAAATAAATTTAGCAGTGCTTTAATTTATTACACACAAGTTCAAAACGATTTAAAAAATAATACGATTGCACAAAATGCGCGATTTAAAATAGCGCAAACTTCATACTTTAAAGGAGATTTTGATTGGGCGCAATCTCAACTAAAAATATTAAAAAACTCCACATCACAATTAATTGCAAATGATGCTCTAGATTTAAATTTATTAATTACTGACAATGCTGTAAAAGACAGTTTAAAGATCGCATTAAAAAAATACGCTATTGCTGATTTGCTGTCATTTCAAAATAAAAATCAACAAGCTATAGATACTTTACAAACAATCTTAATTCAGTACAAAGG
>NZ_WTAR01000043.1 GCF_013139515.1 Lutibacter sp. | reverse complement strand
ATGTGGAGAATTTTTATCTGTAACTTGAATTGTTTTTACTTCGGAAGTATCATCGTTATAAATTATTTCTATATCAAAAGGGAATTGAAACACAGTTTCTTGTGTTTGCTCAATAATTATTCTAAGTTTATTATTGTGGTAAATCCAGTTTGTTTTTAAAATTGGATGCCCACCTTTTTGAAGCCATTGATGAAAGAAAATATCTAAATTTTGACCAGAAATTTCAGACATTACATTTTTAAAATCGGTTGTTGAAGCATTACTAAATTTATATTTTTGGTAATAGGTTTTTAAACCACTCCAAAATAGTTCGTCACCAATTTTCTTGCGAAGCATATGCAACACCCAAGCACCTTTTTGGTACGAATTTGCATTTAGTAAACGCATATAATTAGTTGTTTTGGTATCTATTACAGGTGATTGTTTTCTTTTGTGAAACCTGAAAATTATTTCACGTTCTTCTTTAATTCTTTTTAGAAATGATTCGTTTCCTTTTGATTCTAAAATATATAAGTCAGTTAAATACGTTGCAAAACCTTCACTTAACCAAAGATGTGGCCAATCAATTTCAGAAGCTGAATTTCCAAACCATTGATGTGCAATTTCATGTGCAATTAAATCTTCGTGTTCTTTTTTACCGGTAACAGATTCTTCAAAATAGAAAATATTTCCAGCATTTTCCATACCTCCAAAACGTGTTTTAGATTGTACATTTGCTAATTTTTGATATGGATATTCACCAATATTTTCAATAAAGAAATATAGAATGCTTTTGGCTGTAGAAAAATCGTAAAAACCTTGTTCTTTAGTTTGTGGATACACCCAAGTTGAAACAGGGATGTTGTGTGTTTCACCTATATTTTGAACTGCAAATTTAGCAATTCCAATCACCATTACTTTAGTAGGTAACGGCACCTTTGTTTTCCAATGGTATTGTTTAGTAGTGTCATTTATATTGGTTTCTTCAACCTGAAAACCATTTGCAATAGTTTGGTAATAATTAGGAGCTTCAATAATATACTCAATCGTTGCTTTATCTGACGGATGATCTACACAAGGAAACCAATTATGCGCTCTGTTTGGCCAATTGTCTCCAAAAAAAGTTCTATCGCCGTGTAAATTTTCACCAATAATTAATCCATCTTTTGGAATTCCTTGATATTTAATAGTATATGTGTATTCTATTCCGGGAAAAGTATGTTTTGGTTGAATTGAAATTTTGTTATTTTTATGAGTAAATTCAACGTTTACATTGTTTTGGTAAATAGAATCTATAACCATTCCTAAGCCGCTAATACTATCTTTTTTAACCAAATCAAGTTGAAATTTGTTTACAGTTTTTTTGAATTTTAACCGTAGTTGCATTTTTGCATCAATACTATTGGTAGTATCATTTACAATAATTGCTAATTTATAGTGTTGTATATCAATGGTGTTAAAACGGTTTTTGTAGTTTTGAGCTGTAATTGTTGATTGAATTACGATAAAAACAATAACCAAATTAAAAATTTTCTTCATTTTAAATGCTATAGAATGGGTTTCAAATATACATAGAAATTAAAATAAATTAGGAGGTATTAATTATTCAATTTGAGATTAGATAATAAACACAGAAACATTTCATAAATACTTCTTATCTTTACAGCCTTAATACTTTAAAACCCTGTAAAATGGATTACGGAAAAGAATTTAAAAAATTTGCTACAAAAGATCAAGGAATTAGTAGTATGTACTATGATAAATTAGTAAGTAGTGTTACACCTTATATTATTGAAGAACGACAATTAAATGTTGCACAAATGGATGTGTTTTCACGTTTAATGATGGATAGAATTATATTTTTAGGAACAGGAATTGATGATTATGTTGCTAATATTATTCAAGCTCAATTGTTGTTTTTAGAAAGCGTTGATAATTCAAAAGACATTTCAATTTATATCAATTCACCAGGTGGCGGTGTGTATGCGGGTTTAGGAATTTATGATACTATGCAGTTTATAAAGCCAGATGTTGCAACAATTTGTACAGGAATGGCAGCTTCAATGGGTGCTGTTTTAATGTGTGCTGGTACTAAAGGAAAACGTTCTGCGTTACCACACTCACGTGTTATGATTCACCAACCTTTAGGTGGTGCACAAGGACAAGCTAGTGATATTGAAATTACGGCTCGTGAAATCATGAAATTAAAAGATGAATTATACCAAATAATATCTAAACATTCTGGGCAAACTATGGAGAAAGTTCATGCAGATTCAGATCGTGATTATTGGATGAAAGCTGATGAGGCAAAAACGTATGGTATGATTGATGAAATTTTAATTAGAAAATAGTTGATGGTAATTTCGAATAAGAAATACAACAATTAACACCTAAAAATTAATAAATAAAAGTATGGCAAAAGATGAAGTTTTAGAATGTTCATTTTGTGGTAGGAAAAAGCCAGAAACAGATTTGCTTATTGCTGGTTTAGACGCGCATATTTGTGATAAATGTATAGAACAAGCGCACGGAATTGTAGTTGAAGAAATTGCAGAGCAAAATTCTTCAGCAGTTACTTCTGAATTAATTGTAAAAAAACCTAAAGAAATTAAGGCGTTTATAGATGAATACATGATTGGTCAGGAAAAGGCAAAACGTGTAATGTCTGTTGCAGTTTATAATCATTACAAGCGTTTATTGCAACCTGAATCTAAAGATGAAGATGAAATAGAAATTGAAAAAAGTAATATTATAATTGTTGGAGAAACAGGTACAGGAAAAACATTAATTGCGCGTACAATTGCAAAAATGTTGAACGTACCATTTTGTATTGTTGATGCAACTGTGTTAACTGAAGCCGGTTATGTAGGTGAAGATGTTGAAACTATTTTAACACGTTTATTGCAAGCCGCAGATTACGATGTAAAAAAAGCAGAACGTGGTATTGTTTTTATTGATGAAATTGATAAAATTGCACGTAAAGGAGATAATCCATCAATTACACGTGATGTTTCAGGTGAAGGAGTTCAACAAGCAATGTTAAAATTGTTAGAAGGCTCAGTTGTAAATGTTCCGCCAAAAGGAGGAAGAAAACATCCCGATCAAAAATTTATTGAAGTAAACACCAAAGATATTTTATTTATGGCTGGTGGTGCTTTCTCTGGAATTGATAAAATTATAGGAAAACGTTTAAACAGGCAAGCAGTTGGCTACAGCGCATCTATTAAAGTAGATAAAGTTGATGAAACTAACTTATTGCAATATATTATACCTAAAGATTTACGAGAGTTTGGTTTAATTCCTGAAATTATTGGTCGTTTACCTGTATTAACACATATGAATCCGTTAGACGCTCAGACTTTGAGAGCCATTTTAACTGAACCAAAAAATTCCATTATAAAACAATACCAAAAGTTATTTGAAATGGATGGTATTAATTTTACTATTAATGAAACAGCATTGGGTTATATTGTTGATAAAGCTGTAGAATACAAACTAGGAGCACGTGGTTTACGTTCACTTTGTGAAGCAATTTTAACTGATGCAATGTTTGAATTACCAGGAACTGAAGAAACAGAATTAAAAATTACGAAGAAATACGCCGAAGACAGAATTAATATGTCAACTTTAAAAAAGTTAAAAGCGGTTTCGTAGTTTAAAAATAAAACTAAATTAAAATAAAATCACCCTTTACAAGTTAAAGGGTGATTTTTTTATCTAAATTTTGTAATTTAGAAATCTTAAAAAACAACAATATTGATTTCCAGAAGTACCATAGATAGAGTTTTTGAAGCTGCTCGTGTTGAGGAGGTTATTGGTGAGTTTGTCCAATTAAAAAAAGCAGGAAGTAATTGGAAAGGATTAAGCCCGTTTTCTGATGAACGCTCACCTTCATTTATGGTTTCTCCAGTGAAACAAATTTGGAAAGATTTTAGTACTGGAAAAGGGGGTAATGCAGTTTCTTTTTTAATGGAACACGAACATTATTCGTACCCTGAAGCTCTAAAATATTTAGCCAAAAAGTACAATATTGAAATTGAAGAAACTGAACAATCCGATGAACAAAAACAACAAGCTGATGAACGCGAAAGTATGTTTTTGGTTTCAGAATTTGCACGGGATTATTTCCATAAAATTTTATTAGAAGACAATCAAGGCAAAGCAATTGGATTAAGTTATTTTAAGGAACGTGGTTTTACTGATGAAACTATAAAAAAGTTTCAGTTAGGATATGCATTAAACGAATGGGAAGCATTTACTTCAGAGGCATTAAATAAAGGATACAATCTTAAATATCTAGAATCTACGGGACTTACTATTGTAAAACAAGATTTACTTTCTTCAACAGGTACAAAACAATTTGATAGGTTTAAAGGTCGCGTACTATTTCCAATTCACAGTATGAGTGGAAGAGTGTTAGGTTTTGGCGGAAGAATTTTAACAAATGATAAAAAAGCAGCTAAATATTTAAATTCACCAGATAGTGATATTTACCATAAAAGCAATGTTTTATATGGTATTCATTATGCAAAACAAAGTATTGCAAAAGAAGATAATTGTTTTTTAGTTGAAGGATATACTGATGTTATTTCTATGCATCAAAAAGGGATTCAGAATGTAGTTTCTTCATCGGGTACAGCACTTACAGAGAATCAAATTCGGTTAATAAATAGACTTACTAAAAATATTACCATTCTTTTTGATGGTGATGCAGCAGGTATTAGAGCTTCTATTAGAGGGATTGATTTAGTTTTAGAACAGGGAATGAATGTGAGAGTTCTAATGTTTCCTGATGGTGATGATCCCGATAGTTTTGCTAAAAAAGTTTCAGAAGAAGAGTTAAAAGAATATTTACAAAATAATTCACAAGACTTCATCAATTTTAAAGTGTCTTTATTGATGGATGAAGCTAAAAATGATCCTGTAAAAAAAGCAGGATTAATTCGTGATATTGTGGTAAGTATTTCTAAAATACCCGATAGTATTCAGCAGGAAGTGTATATTCAAGAATGTTCACGAATTATGGATATTTCTGAAAGTGTTTTATTTAGTGAATTAGCACAACTAAGTAATAAAGCAAAAAGAGAAGTTTCTAAAAGACCTGACCCTAATGAGCCACCAATGGATGTATTGTATCCGGAAATGGCTTTGCAAAAAACACCTCAATTAGAAAAGGTTAACGAACTTGAAAAATATGAACATGAAATTATTAAAATTTTATTACTCTATGGAAATGAGCAAGTTCAATTTGAAAGCCATGAAGTAGAAGAAGAAAAGGATACTAAAGATGGTAAAGTAGGTAGAAAAGAATATTTTTTAAATGCAGTATCAAATGAAGTATACTTGAATTTACAAGAAGATGAAGTAGAATTTACCAATGAAGTTTTTAAAGAGATTTATTACGAAATTATTCATCAATTAAACCAAAACGAATCTATTGTAGTTGATTCATTTATAAATCACAGCAATACAGAAATTTCAAATTTGGTAACTAATATTTTAATGGATGATGAAAAACATACATTAAGTGATTGGAGTAGAAAAGAAATACCTGTTAAAAGAGGTGTTGATGTTTTAATAAAATCGGTTATGGATGTTATATTTAACTTAAGGAGAGTTCTTATTGAAGAAAAAATAAATTCGTTAACATTTGTAGATTATACGAATGAAGAAGAACGAACTGAAAGCATTGAAGCGGTCATGAATTATACAAGTTTAAAATTACGTTTATCTGAAATGTTGAATAGGGTAATTTAAAAAACTTACTTCTAAAATATTCGGATTAAATATCCATCAATAAAACTACTAATGCTATTGAGCAGCTTGAGACAAGAATAACTATCACAATAAAAAATACAATTTTCATCTTCCTCATATTTAATTAATTAGGGTCTTCAAAATTACCACTCAAAAACGAAAAAACCTTACGGTTTTCCGTAAGGTTCAGCATTTCTTTCTTTTTCAATTATTGGTTTAGCATTTTCCCTAATAATAGTTCAAATGTAATTCCTTAAAACAAAAATACCTTACGGGAAACCGTAAGGCGTTCAATAAAACAATGTACTTTCCTGAAATAGGTTGACTAAAAATTAGACAACTTAAACAATGAGAGTATGAAACAGCAAAAACTACCCTGCCGAAAAAAAACCTATGAGAAAATTGGTTTCGATTTAAAACTTTTAATCATTGACCAAATTCAAAATGGTAGATTATCTATCAATTATGCTGCTAAAAAATACAATATTTCCAGATCATCAATTGATTATTGGTTGAAAAAATATAGTACTTTAGAACAAAAGAAATTAGGAATGAGTAAAAAAGATGAAATCAAGAAACTTAAAGAACGTATTGAAGAATTAGAATTTGTAAAAGACTTTCAACAAGATATTATTGCTGATATGGAACTAATCACAGGAGTCGATTTAGCAAAAAAGTCATTGCCCAAAACATTAGC
>NZ_WTAR01000036.1 GCF_013139515.1 Lutibacter sp. | reverse complement strand
TACTTTCGTAATAATTTTTGTCAAAATCAACACCTAATTCTTTATAAGTTTGTTCGAAACCTTTATAAACCCATTGATTCATAGTTTTCCAAAGTGAAACAACGTCAGTATCTCCAGCTTCCCATTTCAACAACATTTCTTGTGCTTCAACTAAAAGCGGCGCTTGTTTTTTAGCTTCATCTTCAGTTATTCCTTCATCAATTAATCGCTTAATTTCTTTTTTATATTCTTGATCGAATCTTACATAATAATTACCAACTAATTTATCACCTTTTAAGCCAGTACTTTTAGGAGTTTCACCATTTCCAAAACGCTGCCAAGCCAACATACTTTTACAAATATGAATACCACGGTCGTTAATAATTTGTGTTTTGAACACTTTTTTTCCTGAAGCTTTTATGATTTCAGCTACAGAATAGCCTAATAAGTTATTTCTAATATGTCCTAAATGCAGTGGTTTATTAGTGTTTGGTGAAGAATATTCAACCATTACAGCTTTTTCAGTTGTAGTTGGAGTTATAAATCCAAAGTTTTTAGTTTTATAAATTGTATTAAAGCTTTTTGTAAAATATGAATCAGCAATAACTAAGTTCAAAAAACCTTTAACAACATTAAAATCTGAAACTTGTGCAACATTCTCTTTTAAGTACTCACCAATTTTTGTGCCTATTTCAACAGGATTACCTTTTACAAAGCGTAAAAACGCAAAAACTACAATGGTAATATCACCCTCGAAATCTTTTTTAGTAGCTTGAAATTCAACCGATTCAATAGTTGTATTGTAAATTTCTTGAAAGCCTTTTTTTACGGCTACTTCTAAAATGTTTTGCATAATTTTTTTGCTGAAATATTTTGAAGTGCAAAAATACATAAATTTTGAAATATTTTAATTGTATTTTCGCTGTTAAATTAGAACAATGGAAGAGTTTTTAAAGGAATTACCAGAATTAGCAAAAGAAAAGCACGTTGAAAATAAAAAGTATTTTGCCAAACTAAAGAAACGAACTCCAAAGCGTTTAGATTTAATAATGCAAGATTTACACGAAAAGGAGTTTGAAAAAACAGATTGTTTAACGTGTGGAAATTGTTGTAAAACTACCAGTCCAATATTTACTAATAAAGATATCCAACGAATTTCTAAACATTTAAAAATGAAGGTTGTGAATTTTATTTCACAATATTTAGATAGAGATGCAGATGATTTTTATGTGTTAAAAACATCACCGTGTACTTTTTTAGACTTGAATGATAATTCTTGTTTTATTTATGATGTTAGACCAAAAGCGTGTGGCGAATATCCACACACAAATCGTAGAAAATTTATTCAAATTACAGATTTAACGCTAATAAACACTGCTATTTGCCCAGCGAGTTATAATATTATTGAAGCGTTGAAAGAGAAGTTGCCATTATAAGATAAACTTTTATATATTTGAAAAAAAAACATGAATAAGATTATATCAATTCTTCTATTGGTCTTGATGACCATTCCCGTTACTTCAAAAGCAAATTCAAATTGGATGACATCTCTTGAGGATGCTAAAAAAATGTCAAAACTTTTAAATAAACCAATTTTGATTGATTTTTGGGCTGATTGGTGTGCTCCTTGTAAAAAAATGGATTGGGATGTGTGGGATAATGACGAAATTAAGTTATTAATGGATAACTTTATTCCAGTAAAAATTGATATTGACTCAAATCGATCTGTGTCAAGTAAATATAATGTAAGAGGTATTCCTAATGTAATGATTTTAGATAGTTGGGGAAATCAACTTTATGCCTCAGTAGGTTATAAGAATAAACAATATATTTCTGATTTGTTAACATCTTTTTCATTAAATATAACAAGCATAAATAGAGCAATGTTTATTTTGGAAAAAGACCCGGAAAATGTGTTTTCCAATTTGAGGGTAGCTTTAAAATTTCAAGATGTTGGCTTTATTATAAATGGAGATTCTAAACAGTCGTTTATTAAAAGAAGTAATTATTATTTGAAAAATGCTATTAAATATACAGATAAAGAGGATTTAATTACATTAGAAAAAATTGAGTTGTTGAAACTATTAAATAAAGCATATTTTAAGAGTTATAAAAGTGTTTTAAAAAAGTTGGAGAAAGAATTTAAAGATGTAGAAACTAAAAATAAAGGATTGTATTTATTTATTAAATACTATTGTTTTTCAAAATTAGAATTAGAAAGTGATACAGAAAAAATACATAAAGAAATATTGACTATTGAAAATAATGGTAGTTATCTAAAAAAGATTAATTTTTTGTTAGAAAAATAACTATTTATACAGTAAATATTTTTTTCGAATTTGTTTAAATACTTCTATTTTCGGGTGCCATGAATTTTGAATTTCTTTTGCAGATAAACCGTTTTTAAGTTGATTTTCTAACAGTGTGTTTCCGGCATGCACTGTAAAAGTTGCACCAAAAAAAGTTTCACTTTTAGGCGTTTTTTTATAAGCATCTACTAACCATTCCATGTTCACATAATTTAGTCGCTCAATATTTTTTAAATAAACACCATAACATAATTTATTGTTATGCTTTGGGTATTTTGACCCAAAATTTGGATGAGGTGTATAACTAAAATCATTTTCTAGGAAAAAAGGAGCTCCATATTGTTGAAACTGATTTTCAGTTCCTCTACCTGCATTTATAGTAGTTCCTTCAAAAAAGCCTAAGCTTGGGTATAAATTTATAGCAATATCATTCGGTAAATTTGGAGAAGGACGAATGGGTAAACTATAAGAACTTTGATGCGTGTAATTTTTTAAAGGAATTACAGTTAAATTACAAGTTACATTATTTTTTAACCAAAGCTCACCATTAATCATATGTGCATATTCACCAATAGTCATTCCATAAACAAGCGGAACTGGGTGCATACCAACAAAACTTTTGTGCTCAATTTCTAAAGTTGGTCCGTCAATATAATGGCCATTAGGATTTGGTCTGTCAAAAACAATAAGTGGAATTCCAACTTCAGCACACGCTTCCATAACATAATGTAATGTAGAAATATAGGTGTAAAAACGTACACCAACATCTTGTATATCAAAAACTAGTATATCAATTGCTTTTAACTGTTCTTTTGTCGGTTTTTTATTTTTTCCATAAAGCGAAATTATTGGTAATCCTGTTTTTGAATCTTTTCCATCAGCAACTTTTTCACTGGCATCAGCTTTTCCTCTAAAACCGTGTTCAGGAGAAAAAACGGTGGTAATATTTATTTTTAAATGAAGTAGACTATCAACTAAATGCGTGTGTGTGTTATTTTTTTTAAATATTACAGACGTTTGATTGGCAACAACAGCAACATTTTTAGCTTTAAGAAGCTTTAAATATAATTTTGTTTGTTGGGCTCCAGTTTCTATGTTTAACGTTTTCTTTTTTGATTCCAAATCTTGTCCGCAAGAAATGAAACTAAAAAACATAAAAAAAAACAATAAGAAATATGTATTTTTGAACGAATAAGAAATCATAGATAAAAATTGAATTACGAGTTATTTATTGCAAAACGAATTATTGCTGCAAAACAGTATAAAAGTAGTGTATCTTCACCTATAATAAAAATTGCAATTATTGCCATTACAATTGGTATTGTTATTATGATGATTGCTATTTCAACAGGAATTGGTTTGCAATTAAAAATTCGTGAAAAACTAGCAGGTTTTAACGGCCATATTCAAATTACAAATTTTGATACAAATAACTCAGGAATTACTTTAATGCCTGTTTCTAAAAATCAAGATTTTTATCCAATATTTTCTAATGTTGAAGCAGTAAATAAAGTTCAAGTTTTTGCTACGAAAGCTGGAATTATTAGAACTGAAACCGATTTTGAAGGTGTTATTTTTAAAGGTGTTTCAAATGATTATGATTGGTCTTTTTTTAAAGAATATTTAGTTAAAGGATCATTGCCAAATTATAGTACTGAAGTTTCTTATGAAGTGTTAATTTCAAGTGAAATTTCAAACAGATTAAAAATTAATTTGGGCGATGAATTTAATATGCTTTTTGTAAAAGATAATCCTTCAAAAGCACCTTGGCTAAGAGTGTTAAAAGTTGTGGGGATTTACAATTCTGGTTTTCAGGAATTTGATGAGAATTTTGTGATAGCAGATATTCGGCATATTCAAAAAATGAATAGATGGAAAGAAGATGAAGTTGGAGGTTTTGAAGTGTTTATTAATGATTTTGATACTATTGATGAAACCAGTCAGGAAGTTTATGAACAAACAGCATCAACATTAAACAGCCAAAGTATTGTTGAAAAATATCCAGAAATTTTTGAATGGATTAATTTGTTTGACACCAATATTTATGTGATAATTGTTATTATGGTGCTAGTTGCAGGCATTAATATGATTACTGCTTTACTAGTGTTAATTTTAGAAAGAACTCAAATGGTGGGTATTTTAAAAGCGTTAGGTAGTACTAATATGAGTATTAGAAAAGTGTTTTTATACAACGCAAGTTATTTAATTTTAAGAGGTTTGTTTTGGGGAAACCTTATAGGTTTACTTATTTTATTTTCTCAAAAATATGGTAACTTTATTTCGTTAGACCCAACAACGTATTATGTAAATACAGTGCCTATTTATATTGATTTTGGATATATTTTATTATTAAATATTGGCACACTCATTTTATGTTTTCTTATGTTAATAATTCCATCAGTAATAGTATCTAAAATTAGTCCAGTAAAATCTATTAAATTTGAATAATTTCAATTAGTATTTTTAATTATATTGGATGTGTGATTAAATATTGCTTTCATAAAACATGGTACATTTGCACTACTAAATTTACAAAATGAACTACGCTAAAAATATATTAGAAACCATTGGGAACACTCCTTTGGTTAAATTAAATACAATTATTGAAGAGATTGATGCTCTAGTGTTAGCTAAAGTTGAAACATTCAATCCAGGGAATTCAGCAAAAGATAGAATGGCGGTAAAAATGATTGATGATGCTGAAGCACAAGGTTTGTTAAAACCTGGAGGTACAATTATTGAAGGAACTTCTGGGAATACAGGAATGGGATTGGCTTTAGTTGCTATTATGCGTAATTACAAATTAATTTGTGTGATTAGTGATAAGCAATCGAAAGAAAAAATGGATATTTTACGCGCTGTTGGTGCTGAAGTTATAGTTTGTCCAACAAATGTTGAGCCAGAAGATGCGAGGTCTTATTATTCAGTTTCAAAAAGATTGGCAACTGAAACACCAAATTCTTGGTATGTAAACCAATACGATAATCCGTCAAACTCACTAGCGCATTATGAGAGTACTGGGCCAGAAATTTGGGAGCAAACAGAAGGCAAAATAACTCATTTTGTAGTTGGAGTAGGTACCGGAGGAACAATTTCAGGTATTGGAAAATATTTAAAAGAGAAAAATCCAGCCATTAAAATTTGGGGAATAGATACGTATGGTTCTGTATTTAAAAAGTACCACGAAACTGGAATTTTTGATGAAAATGAAATATATCCATATATAACTGAAGGTATTGGGGAAGATATTTTACCCAAAAATGTTAATTTTAGTGTAATAGATGGTTTTACCAAAGTTACTGATAAAGATGCGGCGGTTTATACACGTAAAATAGCAAAAGAAGAAGGTATTTTTGTTGGGAATTCTGCAGGGTCAGCAGTTAAGGGATTGTTGCAATTAAAAGAACACTTTAAAAAAGAGGATGTTGTTGTTGTAATGTTTCACGACCATGGAAGTCGTTATGTTGGTAAAATGTTTAATGATGATTGGATGCGTGAAAGAGGTTTTTTAGATGAAGAAAAATTAGTGGCAGTAGATTTAATTAAAGAAAGTATTAATACACCCTTAATTACCATAAAAACAGAAGAATTAGTTTCTCATGCAATTGAACGAATGAGAGAGAATGATATTTCTCAAATTCCAGTAACAGATATAAACGGTTTTGTTGGTTCAGTTGATGAAAGTGAACTATTCAATTTGTATTTTGATGATAAAGAAAGTGCAAATAAACCTATTAAAGAAGTAATGAGTAACCCTTTTCCTATTGTGAAAAGTAACACTTCAATTGATGAGATTTCAAAACTAATTAACAGGGAAAATAGTGCTGTATTGGTAGATTTAGGAAATGATAAATTTCATATTATAACAAAGCACGATGTTATTAGAGCTATTCAATAAATAAAAAGCCTGCTTAAAAATTTTAAGCAGGCTTTTTATTTTATATAGTTGTTACTATTTGTTGTTTTTAACAACGTAATCCAACATTTTTTTTACTAAATGAACTCTATCTACACCACGAACATTATGTGGGTGCATTGGGTACGTAAAAAAGTCTATTTGTACTTTTTGTTTTACAGCTTCTTGTAACAAAGTCATACTATGCTGTGGTACTACAGTTGGGTCTACACTTCCATGTATAATTAGCAGTTTGCCATCTAAGTTTTTAATATAATTGTGGACTTTAGCTTTTTTGTAACCTTCAGGGTTTTCTTGAGGTGTGTCCATATAGCGCTCACCATACATTACTTCATAATATTTCCAATCTGTAACTGGTCCACCAGCAACAGCTGTTGTAAATACACCAGGATTGCGTAGCATTAAACTTGTCGTCATAAAGCCACCATAACTCCAGCCATTAACTGCAATTCTACTACTATCAATAAAATCTAACGTTTTTAAATAGTCAATTCCTGTTAATTGATCTTCAATTTCAGCATTTCCTAAGTTTCTGTGAATTACACTTTCAAAAGCAAAACCTCTATTTGCAGAACCCCTGTTGTCTAATGTAAATACAATATAATTTTCAGCACTTGCAAAAGCAGGCATCCATAAGCTTGAACCTCCTAACCAAGAGTTTTTTACTAATTGCACGTGTGGTCCTCCATAAACATATACAAGAACTGGATATTTTTTTGAAGCATCAAAATTTGCAGGTTTTGTAATTTTAGCATACAAATCTGTTCCATCAATACCTTTTAGTGTAACAAGCTCAGTAGTTCCTAATTTGTAATCTTTTAATGGATTTTTAGCTGTGTATATTGAAGTTGTATTTCCTTTTTTAGTGTTAATAATTTCAATATTTCTAGGTATGGTTAAACTACTGTAAGTATCAATTATGTATGCTCCATTTGTACTTAATTGGGTTCTGTGTGAAGCACTTTTTTTTGTGATTTTTGTGTATTTACCAGATTTTAAATTTACCTTAAATGTGTGTGACTCTCTTGCGTCAGCTCCTGTTCCAGTGATAAAAACATTTTTTTCGTTAGAATCAAAACCTAAAATGCTTGTAACAACCCATTTAAAGTTGGTTAATTGTTTTACTAATTCACCTTCAGTTGTGTATTGGTATAAATTCATAAAGCCATCACGTTCACTAAACCAGAGAAACTCTGTAGTTGAATTTGGTAAGAAAACTGCATCAAACTCAGGCTCAGTCCATTTACTGTTTTTTTCTTCAAATAAGGTGTTTATTTTTTTACCAGTTTCAATACTGTATCGATTGTACCAAACATGGTTTTGACCTCTGTTTATTTCAGCAACCAACACATACTTTTCATTTGGTGTCCATGATAAATTGGTTAAATAATGTTCATCAGAAGTATCAATGTCTAAATAAATAGTTTCATTATTTTTTAAGTTGTAAATACCAATTTTAGCTTTTTCACTTCCTTGTCCGGCCATTGGGTATTTTATATTGTTTAGAGTAGCTGGATATGTTGTAACATCAACCAAAGGGTAATTAGTTACATTGCTTTCATCTTTTTGATAAAATGCCAAATAATTTCCTTTAGGGCTCCAAAAAGTTCCTTTTACAATACCAAATTCACTTCTGTGAATTGCCTGTCCTGAAACAATATTTTTGTCATCAATTGCAGTAACAGTTACTTTTGGGTTTGAAGTTGTTCCAATAAATAAATTATTATCTAACGTATAAGCAATCGATTTTGCAGTTGAATTGTACTCGGTATTTTCGGCAGATTTATCAAAAGAAATAGTTGTGCTATTGGTGCTTGTTATATAGTTAAAAACTTCAATACTGTTTTTATTACTAAAGGTTAATTCAGTAGTTGAAATTTTTTGTAAACGAGGAAAACGTTTTAAAGTTGGAAACGATTTTTGAAGTTCTTCAAGAGTTATTTTTTTAATAACCTTATTGGTTTTAGCATTGGTAAAAATTAATTCATTTTCTTTTTGAAAAACATATAAGTCTGAGTTGTCAACCCATTTTAAGTTTTGTAAAGATGAAGGATATAAGCCTTTGTAATAACCTAAAACAGCATCGTCAACAGTTAAGTTTTGTTGTTGAGAATACCCTAAAAGAAACGTACATAAAAACAGTAAAGAAAATATTTTTTTCATTGGTAGAATTATTTTGATGAATAACAAAGTTAATTAATTTAAGGAGGTTTTTAATGATTTAGATCACTTTACGGCTTAAAATTTAAGCGTGTCATAATTGGATAATGGTCGGAATAATAAACATCAAAAGTTTTAAAATTATTAATTTCAATTTCTTCATCAGTTAATATAAAATCAATTCGCATAGGAAAGGTATAATTGTATGTTTTTCCAAACCCTTTTCCCGCAACTTCAAACGCATCATTTTTACCTTTTTTAAGTTTATTGTAAACCCATGAAAAGGCAGTGTTATTAAAATCGCCACAGATAATAGATTTGTATGTCGTTTTTTCTTGATGTTTAACAATTAATTCTGTTTGATTGGCTTGTTTTTTAAATGCTTTTTCAATTCTAATTTTTAACTTTTCAGAATTTTCTTGATTGAAATAATCTTTTTTAGGATTGATACTTAACGATTCTAAATGAATATTATATACTCTAATTGTATCATTTTTTTTAATAATATCAGCAAAAATGGCATTATTTCCAGTATTTAAAAAGTTCAATGAGCCCGTATTTATAATTTTGTAGTTTGAAAAAATTGCCTGTCCAAAGACTTTACTTTTTTTACTTGCTTTAATATATTTATAAGAATAATTAAACCCTAATTTTACAGTTGGATTAAATTCTTGTAAGCATAAAATATCAGGTTGTTTTTCGTTTATGAAATCGTATATTTTCTGATCTAGATTTTCTTCATCAATCCAATTATAAATATTAAACATTCTAACATTATAACTCATTATTTTTAAGTCAGAAGTCAATAAAACTTTTTTTTCTTCAAAACTATAAAGTTTGGTGACATGCTGAAACCCTAGAAGTAAAATAATGGTTGATATTAAAAACTGACGTTTTAATTTGACCACCCAATAAATTACAAATAAAAAGTTAATAATAATTAATACAGGTACTGTAAGACTAATAAATGATACTATTGAAATAGAATTAGGAGATATGTAATAGCTTATAAATGAAATAAATAGTGCAATTGCAACCAATGAATTTATGATCGTAACAAATTTATCTATGAGTGATAATTTTTTCATTAACAATTATTTTTTCCCAGCTCTAAATAAAAAATCTTTTTCTTCTTTTGTTAAACTTTCGTAACCAGATTTACTTATTTTATCAAGTATATCATCAATTTTTCGTTGCTTTGTTTTAGAAACTTCTTGTGATGAAGATTTTCTTTTTGTTTTATAAACGGCTTTAAAAGGCGATTTCTTTTTAGGTTTAAATATGTTACTAAAATAATCTATTAAGCCTTCAAACCATTTGCCAATATCATTTCCTTTTTCTAATTGTTTTGAATATATAAATCCAAAAGCCGCACCACTTAAATGTGCAATTGCTGAGCCTTTATCTGGATTTGCTAATTGTAAAACGCTTAGTACAACCCAAATTGCAGCCAATACCCATAATTCTACACTTCCAATAAACCGAAGTCTAATTGCATATCTAGGAATTTTAGTTGCTATGGCAATAAAAATGCTTGTAACAGCCGCTGAAGCTCCTGCTAAAGGTAAAGCACTAGTTTTATCAATAAAAAAATAATAACTTAAAAACACAATTCCACCAAAAATACCACCTAAAAAGTAAAAATTCAGAAATTGTTTTTTAGTATAAAAGTTTAAAAATAAGTTTCCAATATAATACAATACCATTATGTTTGATAGTATATGAAATATATCTTTGTGTATAAAACTATAGGTAATTACAGTCCAAGGTGTGTACAAAAAGCTATCTAAATTGGAAGGAAGCGCAAACCATTCTACAATAAATTTTGTAAATAAAACGGTGATTAAAAATAATATTACATTAATGTATATTATTTTTTCAGTGATGTTGGCTTTGTAATAAGCGTTTTTTATGTCGTTTATAATGTTCAAATTAGTTCCATCTTTTAAATTGGTTTTGTTTCCAATACCAAGCAATTATAAATCCTATTAAAGCTCCACCAATATGAGCAAAGTGTGCTACATTTCCTATTGAATATTTTGTTACACCAAAAAATAAATCACCTAAAATAATAGCAGGAATAAAATATTTTGCAGCTATTGGAACTGGTAAAAATATCAATGCTAATTTTGAATTTGGAAATGATAAACCAAAAGCAACTAATATACCATAAATGGCACCAGATGCTCCAACTGCAGGTGTATGATAGGTGGCAAAAAAATCAGATAAATTTGCTTCAGAAATATGCTCTAAAATTTGAGAATTATAACTTCCTGTATTTAAAATATTTTGAATTTCATTACTTGATAAACCAATTTTTATTAATTCTTCGTAAACACCGTTAAACTGATAATAATTAACTAAAGTGTAAATAACACCAGCCCCTAAACCAGCAGAAAGGTAGAAAAATAAAAATTTATTTTTTCCCCACATTTGTTCTAAAGGTGTTCCAAAAGCCCATAAACCATACATGTTAAAAAGTATATGGCTAAAACCACCATGCATAAACATATGTGTAGCAAACTGCCAAACGCCAAACTCAGGGCTTTCAGGAAAATGCAACGCAAATAAACTTTGTAAACCTAATGCAGGTATAAATTGAGGCGCAATAAATAAAAGTATATTTATTAATATTAAATGTTTAACTGCTTCTGTAATTCTTCCCATAATTTTTAGTAGCTAACAATAGTTAATTGTTAAACCTTTTATCAATTTCGTCAATATTTATAGTTACAAATGTTGTTTTTCCAAAAGGAGACACATCAGGTTGTTTACATATAAACAATTTATTTACAATATCTTCTT
>NZ_WTAR01000100.1 GCF_013139515.1 Lutibacter sp. | reverse complement strand
AGGTGATGCTATGATGATTATGGCGTATCAGTGTTTTGAAAGTTATGAGCCAATAACTTTTAAAAAACTGATGCTACTTTTTAATAAAACATCTTTAGAAGTTTGTGAAGGCCAACAATTAGATATGGATTTTGAAACTAGAAATGATGTTTCAATTCCAGAATATTTAAAAATGATTACCTATAAAACGTCCGTTTTGGTTGCTGCAGCTATGAAAATGGGTGCTATTATAGCTAATATTGAAGAAAAAGAAGCTGAAGCAATTTACAATTTTGGTTTAAACCTAGGAATTGCTTTTCAGTTACAAGATGATTATTTAGACACTTTTGGAGATGCTGCAGTATTTGGAAAACAAATAGGAGGTGATATTTCTGAAAATAAAAAAACATTTTTATATCTGAAAGCATTAGAAGTTTGTGGAGAAAGTGATAAACAAAAATTGCTAGATTTTTATACCATTAATAAGAATGGTAATAGTAAAGTTGAAGAAGTAACAGATTTATTAGAGAGAAATGAACTGAAAGAAATTACAATTCAGGAAATAGAATTATACACGAATAAAGCGTTTAAGGTTTTAGAAACTTTAACTGTTTCAGAAGAAAAGAAGCAAGTTCTTAAAGATTTTGGTGTGAGTTTAATGAAACGTACTATTTAATGTTAACCGAACAAAATTCTATAGCGCTTTTACAGAAGGTTGAAATTGAAAATTTATTCCAACAATTAATTCAACAATTAAATAAAGATTTTCAATTATCTAATTTAGATAAAACCTTTGATTTGTCAGTTACGCCAATTCAATTAAAGGAAAAGTTAAGTGAAATTTTATTAGATTTAATTACGAATCATTATGATGATTATTTGAACTTTTTATACAGAGTTGATGTATCTGAAAATGAATTAGCAATTATAAAAGCTGAAAATTTAGAAGCTACAATTGATCAAATAACCTTTTTAATTTTAAAAAGAGAATATCAAAAAGTTTGGTTTAAAAATAAACTCTAAACACTGGGGTTAGAGCAGATGAGTATATGATATTTGTAGTTTTATCAAACAAAATATCGTAGCGTAAACCCATAGAAAAATTTCCTGTAACATATTCTGCGCCAATGTACAATGCATTTTGTTTTAAGTCGGTCACGTCAATTGTTGAGTATTTTTGATTAACCTTTAATTGTTCAAACTCAGTAGTAAGCTGTAAATTTTTAATTGGTTTATATAATGCTAAAACACTTCCACCATAGTGGTTGGTGGTTGGGTTAATTATAGATTTTGTTTTTACATAAATATATGTAAAACTTAAACCAGCACTAAATGTATTGGAAAAGTCGTAAATAACACTTGGAGAAATAGCAAATGTTGAATAAGAACTTCCAACACCAATATTTATACCACCTCCAAAGCGAACATCATCTATAAAACGATGTTGTTCTAAATCAGAATTTTGACCAAATAAATTAATATTAACAAAAATAATAAAGAGCAATAAAATTTTGATTTTGTGCATGTTAGTTGTTTTTAGCTAAGGTAATTTATTTTTTCTAATTTTTTGTGAAATAAATATTGTGCATCATATAAATATGTATTATTTTTGCGTCCTAATTTTAGGTCTCATAGCTCAGTTGGTTAGAGCACCTGACTCATAATCAGGGGGTCCAAGGTTCGAGCCCTTGTGGGACCACAAAATAAAAAGACTTTACTTAATTGTAAGGTCTTTTTTTTATGCTATAAAGTTATGCTACCACTACTCAAATAGCTAGTTTAATACGCTTGATAACATTTTACTTCAAATAGTGAATATTGCTAATATTTCACAAAAAAAGACACCTTTTGCGACCCCCATCAAAAACCAAAAGACTCCCATTTTAAAAAATCAACTATTTGTTATTAATAAATGTAAGGTGAATTCTAATGGAATTTGCGCTTTGCAATGTAGATTAAAGCACAAAAATTAGAGGTAAAACTAGTAGTTGTTTTACAAAATATTTCAAAACCAATTTCTATTTATTTTGAAAAACATGTGTGAAATAACTGAGAATGTTAGTGTTTTTCTAACAACCTAGCTACATACTTCCCAATTACATCAAATTCTAAATTAATTACAGTGCCTTTTTTAAAGGTGTGAAAATTTGTGAATTCATATGTGTAAGGAATAATTGCTACAGAAAAACTATGCTGTTTTGAATTTACAACGGTTAAGCTAGTTCCGTTAATTGTTATAGACCCTTTTTCAATAGTAATATTACTTAAAGAGGTATCATACTCAAAACTATAAACCCAGCTACCATTTTCTTCAGTAACATTTGTGCAAGTAGCCGTTTGATCAACATGACCTTGAACAATATGCCCATCTAGTCTTGCACCAAGTATCATTGCACGTTCTAAATTGACGATATCACCAATTTTAAGATGCTTAAAATTAGATTTATCTAACGTTTCTTTAATTGCTGTTACGGTATATTCGTTCTCATTAATGTTAACTATTGTTAAGCAAACACCATTGTGAGCAACACTTTGATCTACTTTCAGTTCTGAAGTAAAATTACTTTCAATAGTAATATGAAAATTTTCACCATCTTGAACAATGTTTTTTACAATACCTAAACTTTCTATTATACCTGTAAACATAATTTTATCAATTTAATTGACTACTTTTGAACATTCAAAATTAAGAATAATAAACCTGATTAATGAACAAATCGGAAAAAATAAAAGTAGGAATTTCTATAGGAGATTTTAATGGTATTGGTATAGAAATAGCTTTAAAAACATTCTTAGATAAACGCATGTTAGATTTTTGTACGCCTATATTATTTGGGTCTACGAAATTAGTAACTGCCTATAAAAAAACAATGAATATTAATATTCCATTCAATGGAATAAAGGATGCTGATAAAGCAATACATGGGAAATTAAATATCTTAAATTTATGGAATGAAGATATTGAAATTAATCTTGGAGAACCTACTGAAGATTCAGGGAAATATGCTTTTTCTTCGTTAGAATCAGCTACAAAATCCTTAGTTGATGGGAAAATAGATGTTTTAGTTACAGCTCCTATTAATAAGGATAATATTCAATCGGAAGATTTTAAATTTCCGGGGCATACAGAATTTTTAGAATCGAAACTAGAAGGTGAGAGTTTAATGATATTGATGTCTAATGAGTTAAGAATAGGTTTAATAACGGGCCATATACCAGTATCTGAAATAGCTAAAACAATTACAACCGATTTAATTCAGAAGAAAGTAGCAATATTACATGCTACCTTAGTGCAGGATTTTGCCATATCAAAACCAAAAATTGCAGTTTTAGGACTAAACCCACATTGTGGAGATAATGGAGTTATAGGAAATGAGGATGATGAAATTATTAGACCAACAATTACTAATATTCAAAATGAAGGTAAATTAGTGTACGGACCTTATGCGGCAGACAGTTTTTTTGGTTCAGGAAATTATAAAAACTTTGATGCAGTTTTAGCAATGTATCATGACCAAGGCTTGGCGCCTTTTAAAACATTAGCATTTGGTGGAGGAGTTAATTATACAGCTGGTTTAAATAAAATTAGAACTTCACCAGATCACGGAACGGCTTATGATTTGGCTGGTAAAGAGTTAGCAAATATTAACTCGTTTAAGGAAGCTGTTTTTAGCGGAATTCAAATTTTTAGAACAAGAAACGAGTATAAAAGTTTGACAGAAAACATTTTAAAAGTAAAGCCAAAAAAAGAAAAACGATAAATTTTTAAAATTTGTGTATAATTTTATATCTTTGCACGCTCAAATTGAAGTTCTAAATGAAAGATTTAAAAGAGTTTGACATTTCTTTTGTTGGTTTAAAAGAAGGAAATCATCAATTTGAGTATATAATTAAGAATACGTTCTTTGATTTTTTTAACTATGATGAATTTTGTAATTCAAACATAAAAGTAGTTTTATCCTTTTTGAAAAAAGCTACTATGTATGAGTTGAATTTTGTTTTTTTAGGTTGGGTAGAAGTTACTTGTGATATTACAAACGAGTTATTTAAACAACCAATAGAAACAAAATTTGATTTAATTATAAAATTTGGAGATGAATATAATGACGAGAATGAGGAATTATTAATTATTCCTTACTCAGATTATAAACTAAATGTAGCACAATACCTATATGAAGTAATTGTATTGGCGATACCATTAAAAAGAATACACCCAGGTGTAAATGATGGAACATTACAATCAGAAGTGTTAGAAAAATTAAATGAATTACAAGTAAAGGACCAAAAGGAAGAAGAAAATAAAAAAGAAATTGATCCTAGGTGGAATAAATTAAAAAACATACTAATAGATAAAAATACAAGTAATGGCGCATCCTAAAAGAAAAATATCAAAAACTAGAAGAGATAAGAGAAGAACTCACTATAAAGCAGTTACACCACAAATTGCTGTAGACCCAACAACTGGTGAAGCACATTTATATCATAGAGCTCACTGGCACGAAGGTAAAGTATACTACAGAGGTCAAATTGTAATAGATTCTGAAGAAATTCAAGCTTAATTAGTTTTAAGTAAAAAAGCACCAAAAACTCTCATTTCTGAGGGTTTTTTTTGTTTTTATGCCTAAAATGAATCAAAAAATGATAAAATTCAGTAAAAAAACAAATTATATTTTACTACTTTTACCCACTCTTTTTGATAAAAGAAAATAAACTATGACAAAAATTACCGCAGCAATTACCGCCGTTGGAAAATATGTTCCCGAAGACATTTTAACAAACGCAATGTTAGAAGAAATGGTTGATACCAATGATGAATGGATTACTTCAAGAACAGGGATAAAAGAGCGTAGAATTTTAAAGGGAGAAGGGAAAGGAACTTCTTACATGGCAATAAAAGCAGCTCAACAATTAATTGAAAAGAAAAAATTAGACCCAAAAGAAATTGATTTAGTGATAGTTGCTACAGCAACACCAGATATGCAAGCTGCAGCTACAGCTGTTTACACAGCTTCTCAAATAGGCGCCACTAATGCTTTTGGATTTGATTTGGAAGCAGCATGTTCAAGTTTTTTATATGGGATGTCAGTTGCTTCAAGCTTTATAGAATCAGGTAAACATAAAAAAGTATTACTTATTGGAGCAGACAAGTGTTCTTCAATGATTGATTATACAGACAGAGCAACATGTATTATTTTTGGAGATGGAGCAGGAGCAGTATTATTTGAACCAAATGAAGAAGGTTTAGGTTTGCAAGATGAATATTTACGTAGTGATGGAACTGGAAGAGATTTCTTACAAGTAAAAACCGGAGGATCATTGTATCCAACAACAAAAGAAGCGATAGATAATAAAGAAAATTTTGTTCGTCAAGATGGTAAAACTGTTTTTAAAAATGCAGTTTTTAATATGGCTGATGCAACTGTGAAAATTTTAGAACGAAATAATTTAACTAATGAAGATGTAAATTGGCTTGCGGCTCACCAAGCTAATAAAAGAATAATTGAAGCTACAGCCAATAGAATAGACTTAGATAGCTCAAAAGTAATGATGAATATTCAAAAATATGGAAATACAACGTCAGCTACTTTACCTTTGCTTTTGGCAGACTACGAAGAACAACTTAAAAAAGGAGATACTATAATTTTTGCAGCATTTGGTGGTGGTTTCACTTGGGGATCAATTTACTTAAAATGGGCATATAACTCATAATTATTATAATACTAAAACCAAACATATGGATATAAAAGATATTCAAAACCTGATTAAATTTGTAGCTAAATCTGGCGCAAGTGAAGTAAAGTTAGAAATGGAAGATATTAAAATCACCATTAAAACTGGGTCAGAAAAAACAGAAACTACTATTTTGCAACAAGCTCCAATGGGAATTCCACAAATGCCTGTTGCTGCTGCACCAGTTGCTGCTGTTGAAGCACCTGCTGCAGAAACAGTAAAAAAAGAAGAAACTTCAAAATATATTGAAATTACTTCGCCAATTATTGGTACATTTTATAGAAAACCTTCACCAGATAAATCTGTTTTTGTTGAAGTAGGTGATACAGTAAGTTCTGATACTATAGTTTGTATGGTTGAAGCAATGAAACTATTTAACGAAATTGAAGCTGAAGTATCAGGAAAAATAGTAAAAGTATTAATTGAAGACGGAACTCCAGTTGAGTTTGGTCAACCATTATTTTTAGTAGATCCAGCATAATGTAAAATCACAATTTTTAATTCTCAAATTCCAAAATTTATTTGGAATTTGTTTTTTGAATATTGAAAAATTGAAGAATTTATGTTTAAAAAAATATTAATTGCCAATAGAGGTGAAATAGCACTACGTGTTATTAGAACCTGCCGAGAAATTGGAATAAAAACAGTTGCTGTTTATTCAACGGCAGATGCAGAAAGTTTGCATGTACGTTTTGCAGATGAAGCGGTTTGTATTGGACCAGCAGCAAGTAGTGAATCGTATTTAAAAATGTCAGCAATATTAGCAGCCGCTGAAATTACAAATGCAGATGCAATTCATCCTGGTTATGGATTTTTATCAGAAAACGCTAAATTTTCTAAATTATGTGAAGAACATGGGATTAAATTTATAGGTGCTTCTGAAGAAATGATTAGCAGAATGGGAGATAAAGCTTCTGCACGTGCTACAATGAAAGCTGCAGGTGTACCTACAATTCCGGGTTCTGAAGGCTTATTAGATACATTTGAAGAAACTGAAAAATTAGCTAATGAAATGAACTACCCTGTAATGCTAAAAGCAACTGCAGGAGGTGGAGGAAAAGGAATGCGTGCCGTTTGGAAAAAAGAAGACTTAAAAGATATGTGGGACGCGGCAAGGCAAGAAGCTTTTGCTTGTTTTGGAAATGACGGAATGTATATGGAAAAGCTGATTGAAGAGCCTCGTCATATTGAAATTCAAATTATTGGAGATTCATTTGGTAAAGCTTGTCACTTATCAGAAAGAGATTGTTCTGTTCAACGTCGTCATCAAAAACTTACTGAAGAAGCTCCGTCGCCATTTATGACTGTTGCTTTAAGAAAGAAAATGGGTGATGCAGCAGTAAAAGCTGCAGAATATATTAAATATGAAGGAGCTGGGACTGTTGAATTTTTAGTTGATAAGCATAAGAATTTCTATTTTATGGAAATGAATACGCGTATTCAAGTTGAGCATCCAATTACCGAACAAGTAATAGACTACGATTTAATTTACGAACAAATAAAAGTAGCAGCAGGAATTCCAATTTCAGGAAAAAATTATTTACCTAAATTACATTCTATAGAATGCAGAATTAATGCTGAAGATCCATATAAAGATTTTAGACCTTCGCCTGGTAAAATAACAACATTACATATTCCTGGAGGTCATGGAGTTAGAATTGATACTCATGTGTATGCAGGGTATACAATTCCAGCTAATTATGATTCAATGATTGCTAAATTAATTACAACTGCTCAAACTCGTGAAGTTGCCATTAGTAAAATGAGAAGAGCTTTAGACGAATTTGTAATTGAAGGAGTAAAAACTACAATTCCTTTTCATAGACAGTTAATGGATCATCCAGATTATATTGCAGGTAATTACACTACCAAATTTATGGAAGATTTTGTACTGCTTCCAGAAGATGAATAAAATTTCAGTTTAAAATAAAAATAAAGGATATGATTTTTCATATCCTTTATTTTTTTAAATTTACTTACAATTATAAATCTTATGAAGGAAAAAGAGTTACATATTGATGGTATTGATAAAATTATTTTAAAAAATTTAATGAGCGATGCTAGAACTCCAATATTAGGTATTGCTCGTGAAGTAGGAATTTCTGGTGCAGCAATACATCAAAGACTACGTAAACTAGAAGCTTCAGGTTTAATTTCAGGATCAAAATTTGTAATTAATCCTAAAGTGTTAGGGTATAAAACAATGGCTTTTGTTGGAGTGTTTTTAGATGCAGCAAGTAAATATTCAGCAGCAATAAAACGATTAAAAGAAATTCCTGAAGTAACTGAAAGTCATTATACTACAGGAAATTATGCTATTTTTATAAAAATTTTATGTAAAGATAACGAGCATTTAATGAAATTGCTGAATCAAGAAATACAATCTATTAAAGGAGTTGCCAGAACAGAAACGTTTATTTCTTTAGATCAACAAATAGATCGTCAAATTCAATTATAAAATTTAATCTCTAGAACCTAAAATTCTAAAACCCCAATAAAGTAACATTGCTAAAGAACCTAATGCAGCAACTAAATAAGTTCTTGCAGCCCATTTTAAGGCATCTTTAGCTCCATCTTGTTCTTCATTTGTTAGCATATTACTTGTTTTTAACCAGGCTAAAGCACGGTTACTTGCATCATATTCAACAGGTAAAGTTATAAAACTAAATAAAGTTGCTAAAGCCATCATTCCTAATCCAACTAGTGCAATTATAAAACCAATACCCGCATTACCAGATGCTGCTCCAAGAATAATTCCTCCAATAACCAACCATTGTGAAAATTTAGATGAAACACTAACAACCGGAACTAATTGTGAGCGCATTGTTAGCCATTGATACGCTTTTGCATGTTGAATTGCATGCCCAACTTCGTGTGAAGCAACTGCAGCAGCAGAAGCACTTCGTTGGTTATAAACAACCTCGCTTAAATTTACTGTTTTATTTGCTGGATTGTAATGATCAGTTAATTTCCCTGGTGTTGAAATAATTTTAACATCATAAATGCCATTGTCGTGTAGCATTTTTTCAGCAATTTCTTTACCGCTTAAGCCATTTTGTAAATGTACTTTAGAGTAGTGTTTAAATTTGTTTTTTAAACGTTGACTTACCAACCAGCTAATTAATGAAATAGCGCCAATTATTATATAAAATCCAATCATAATTTTCTTTTTAATATTGTATATTAATTTGATAAATTTACATCATAAATTATTCCAAAAAAAATAAAAGACAAAATGGCAAAAACACCTCAAATACTTTTAATTTATACAGGCGGTACAATTGGGATGGTTAAAGATTTTAAAACAGGAGCTTTGCGAACTTTTGATTTTGATAAATTATTAAAACACATACCTGAAATTAATCACTTAAATTGTGTTATTACGAGTATCTCGTTTCAAAATCCAATAGATTCATCAAATATGAATCCTTCAAATTGGGTTATTATTTCAGAAATTATTGAAGAAAACTATGAAAAATTTGATGGTTTTGTTGTTTTACACGGTTCAGATACTATGTCATACACAGCATCAGCCATTAGTTTTATGTTCGAAAATTTAACGAAACCAATTATTTTCACAGGGTCACAATTACCAATTGGAGATTTAAGAACTGACGCTAAAGAAAATTTAATAACTTCAATTGAAATTGCTTCGGCACAAGAAAATGGAAGACCAGTTATTTCAGAAGTAGGTTTGTATTTTGAATATAAATTATATAGAGCTAACAGAACTACAAAAGTGAATGCAGAACATTTTGAAGCATTTACATCGCCTAATTTCCCGCCATTAGGAGAAAGCGGTGTTCATTTAAAATTTAATAAACAATTAATATATAAGCCAACTTCAATTAAGCCATTAAAGATTAGAAAGCAATTAAATAATAATGTAGCTATTTTAAAAATATTTCCAGGAATAACACAAACTGTTATAGAAAGTATTTTGAATAGTAAAGGGTTAAAAGGTGTAATTTTAGAAACGTATGGTTCTGGAAATGCCCCAACTGAAAAATGGTTTTTAAATTTATTGAGTAAAGCTATAAGTAATGGTATATACATTGTTAATGTTACACAATGTATTGGTGGAAGTGTTATTATGGGGCAATATGAAACAAGTATGGCGCTTGAAAAAATAGGTGTTATTAGCGGAAATGATATTACAACTGAATCTGCTTTAGCTAAATTAATGTACTTGTTAGGTGAAAATATCTCTAAAAATAAATTTAAATCTTTTTTTGAAACACAATTAAGGGGTGAAATTAGTTTGATTGAGTAATTTATATGTAACTAAATATGAACTATTTGATTTTTTTTCAAAAAAAGAGTTAAAATTGGTTTGATTTTTGTTGATAATAAAAAATAATAGCGATTTCAAAAAAAACACTTAAAGTGGTTGTAAAATTTTCAGAATTCAACATTTTTTTGTTACTTGCCATTCGCAAAAGAAGTTTAGATTAAGTAAACACAGTTTATTTTTTAAATTTTAATTGTTTTGTGAAGATTATTATATATTTAAACCGAAAAATTAATAAATTAACTTATTACACAATGAAAAGAGTATTTACTATCCTTGCTATTACAGGATTATTGTTGTTTGGAGCAGCACCTAAAGCAATTGCACAAGATGCAGCAGAAACAGAACAAGTTGCAGATGCAGCAGCATCAAAAACTTTCCACCAAGAGTTAAAAACACGTTTTATTGAAGGTGGACCATTTTTTATGGGAATTGTATTAGTAGCCTTAATTTTAGGTTTAGCTATTGCAATTGAAAGAATTATTTACTTGAATATGGCAACAACTAATACTAAGAAATTAGTAAATAAAGTTGATGAAGCTTTACAATCAGGTGGAGTAGAAGCTGCAAAGGAAGTTTGTAGAAATACAAAAGGTCCTGTTGCTTCAATCTTTTATCAAGGATTAGATAGAATGGATGAAGGTGTAGATGCAGCTGAAAAAGCAGTTGTTGGTTACGGTGGAGTTCAAATGGGATTATTAGAAAAAAATATTTCTTGGTTATCTTTATTTATTGCTTTAGCACCAATGCTTGGTTTCATGGGAACTGTAATTGGTATGATTGATGCATTTGATTCTATTCAAGCAGCAGGTGATATTTCACCAACAGTTGTTGCAGGAGGTATTAAAGTAGCATTATTAACAACAGTATTTGGTTTAGTTGTAGCAATTATTCTTCAAATTTTTTATAATTACATTATCTCAAAAGTAGATAGTATTGTAAACAATATGGAAGATGCTTCAATTTCACTTGTTGACCTTTTGGTTAGACATAAAAAATAAGATAAATTATGAATCAGAAAATATCAAAAATATTAACTATAGTTGTAGGTCTTATAGGTTTAATAGGTTTTGTATTCTTTGCTAGAATTGTTATTACTGGTGATGATACTATTAAACTTATGCTTGCTGACCCAACTATTAGTGACAGTCATGTAGCGCCATTTATATCGTTTGCTGTTATACTATTAATTGCTACAGCAGTAACAGCAGTTGTATTTTCAATAGTTAACTTAGTAAAACACCCTCAGGTTTTAAAAAGATCTTTAATGGGAGTTGGTCTAATGGCAGTACTATTAATAGGATCTTACGTATTCGCCTCTGATGCAGCTGTAACTGATGTTATGGGTAAAGTATTAGAAGAAGGTGAAGCAGGAAGTATCTCAAAATGGGTAAGTACAGGAATTAATTTTAGTGCCATTTTAGGTGTTATTGGTTTTGGAGCCTTTCTTGCAGACTTTATTAAATCATTAGTAAAATAAACTAAATATGGCAAGAAGAGAAAACTCAGAAATTAATGCTGGTTCAATGGCAGACATTGCGTTCTTGCTTCTAATATTTTTCTTAGTAACAACTACTATGGATGTAGATTCTGGTATTGCACGTAAATTACCAGAAAAATCAGAAGATACTCCTCAAGTAACAATTAAAGAGAAAAACATATTAGATATAGTTGTAAACCGTAATAATGCCCTTTTAGTTGAAAATGAATTTGTACAAGTAACTGATATAAAGCGCTTGGCAATGGATTTTATTGACAATGGTGGTGGTTTATCAACTCCTAAAGCCGATAAGCCAGGTGAACCTTGCGATTATTGTAATGGAGCAAAAGACCCTGCGTCTTCTGATCACCCAACTAAGGCAATTATTTCTTTACAAAGTGATAGAGGGACGACTTATGGTATGTATGTATCAATTCAAAACGAAGTAGAAGCTGCTTATAATGAATTAAGAAACAAATTAGCTTTAAAGAAATATAACCGAACTTATAAAGATTTGTTAGGCGAATATAAAGATAATGCTACTGAAAGTTTAAAGGATAAAATTAACTTTTTAAAGGATAGTTATCCTCAAATTATCTCTGAACCAGAACCAATTAAATAATATCAGAATATGAGTAAATTTAAAAAGAAGAAAAAAGGATTACCTGCTATTTCAACAGCATCCTTACCTGATATTGTATTTATGTTATTATTCTTTTTTATGGTATCTACCACAATGAGAGAAACTGATTTGTTATTAAAAAAACCAGTTCTTCCTACTGCTAGTGAAGTAAAAAAATTAGAACATAAAAGTTTGGTAAGTACTATTTACGTTGGTAAATCTAAAGATGCCAGAATAGCTGGTGATAAAATTCAAGTAAATGATAAAATTATTGATATTAATGATATCCCTAGCTTTATTTTTTCTGAAAGAGCCTTGCGTAAAGAAGAAGAAGTTAAATATATGACGACTTCAATAAAAGCTGATAAAGAAGCTAGTGTTGGTACAATTCTAGATATAAAAGAACAATTAAGAGATATTAACGCTTTAAAAATTAGTTTCTCAACTACGAGAGGTAGTGATTTGAAGTCTAATTATTAATAGTTTAATAGTTCTTTAAAATTAAAAAAGGCAATCAAATATATATTTGATTGCCTTTTTTAATACATAAGGTTTACTCTAAAGTGAATGTTTACAGTTTAATAATTAGATGTAGCAAAGTGCTTAGTTTACCCAAAGAAATTTATGTAGAATATTCTAATCATGTGACGTTTCTCTTAATGATAGATATACACAAGATTATTAACTCTTAATTTGATTAGCCAATTAAATTTAAAGCAATAAATAGATATAGTAAACAATAAATTGAGAAATTAAACCTATCACAAACCCAAAAACAACCTCAAGTGAAGTATGGGCTTGTAGCCTTAATCTAGATGAAGCAATAAAACCACTTATTAAAAAGAAGATGGATAAGAGTATAATTAAATTAATTTTGTAGTGATAACTAAAGTATATTAAAAAGCCAATAAAACCTCCAATTGCGGCCGTATGCAAGCTGATTTTAAAGTTGTTATATAAAAGTATATAAGTGCTAATTAACACCAACCCATATCCAAAATAAAATAATGATAAAATATCTACAACAGTAGATTTAAAAAGCCAATTACCTAGAATATAGCATGTAGTTATAAATAATAATGTTGGAAATTTTCGCTCTTCAATAGTTACCATATGATAACTATCTATCATTCCAAAGCGTTTAAGAAGGATTAAAAGAAATAATGGAAAAATGTATGTTCCAACTAATAATACGGTTATAATTAGATGTTCTTGAGGTTTAAATATATATTCTGGAAGTAAAAGAAAATATAAAATTGAACCAAGAATTGGAAAGTTAATTGGGTGAAAAAAATAGGAAATAAATTTTGAAAACTTCATAGGAAATTTATAATGCTTTTAACTACATTTCTTTTCTTAATCGTGCAACAGAAATATCTAGTTGTTCTCTGTATTTTGCCACTGTTCTTCTTGCGATAGGATATCCTTTTTCTTTTAAGAGTATCGCTAATTTATCATCAGTTAAAGGTTTCTTTTTATTTTCTTCATTAATAACGCTTTCTAATATATTTTTTATTTCTCTAGTTGAAACATCTTCACCTTGATCATTTTTCATAGATTCAGAGAAGAATTCCTTTATTAATTTTGTTCCGTAAGGTGTTGATACATATTTGCTATTTGCAACACGCGAAACCGTTGAAACATCCATATTAATAACATCGGCAATGTCTTTTAAAATCATTGGTTTTAACTTACGTTCATCACCTGTTAAAAAATATTCTTTTTGATGTTCAATAATAGCATTCATATTTAAAAACAAAGTTTGTTGACGTTGTTTTATAGCATCAATAAACCATTTTGCAGCATCTAATTTTTGTTTAATAAATAGAACCGCATCTTTTTGTGCTTTAGATTTATCTTTAGAATCTTTATAGCCTTTTAATAAGTTATTATATTCATTAGAAATATGAAGTTCAGGTGCATTTCTTGAGTTTAAAGTAAGTTCTAATTCTCCTTCAATAATTCTAATTGTAAAATCAGGTACAATTTGTTCAGCAATTTTGTTACTACCAACAAATGAACCTCCAGGTTTTGGATTTAATTTTTCAACTTGTTTGATTGCTTCTTTTAATTCTTCTTCTGAGATATGAAATTTTTGTAATAATTTAGTGTAGTGTTTTTTTACAAAGTGATCAAAAGATTGATCAAGTATATTGATAGCCAAAGTTCTACTTGGTTTTTCTTTTTTTCTTTTTAATTGAATTAATAAGCATTCTCTTAAATCACGTGCTCCAACTCCGGCCGGATCTAATTGTTGAACTATTTTAAGTAAGCGTTCTAATTCTTCTTGAGTAGTGAAAATATTTTGAGTAAAAGCTAAATCGTCTAAAACATCAACCAAATCACGTCTAATATATCCGCTATCATCAATACTTCCAACTAAAAAATCGGTTATTATTTCTTCTTCTTCGGTTAAACGATAGGTGTTTATTTGAGTTTTTAAGTGTTGCGTAAATGATGTTCCTGAGGCATATGGAATATGTTTTTCTTCATCGTCAGCCGAATAGTTATTTGCCTGTGTTTTATAATTTGGAATTTCATCATCACTTAAATATTCATCAATATTTATATCTTCAGTGTCAATATTTTCATTTCCAGTTTCATCATATTCATCATTAGATTGTGAATCATCAAACTCATTATCATTTTCTTTTCCACTTTCTAAAGCCGGGTTTTCTTCCAATTCTTGCTTTAAACGTTGTTCAAATGCTTGTGTAGGTAATTGAATCATCTTCATCAACTGAATTTGTTGAGGAGATAATTTTTGAAGTAATTTAAAATTTAAACTTTGTTTAAGCATTCAATTTTTCGAATATGAATTAGGTTAAAAATACAAAAAACTAGATATTAAATCTGCTATTTTTTATTAAAATTCTGCGTTTTGAGGTGTACGAGGATAAGGAATTACATCACGTATATTTCCCATTCCAGTTGTAAATTGAACTAAACGCTCAAAACCAAGACCGAAACCACTGTGTACAGCTGTCCCAAATTTACGAGTGTCTAAATACCACCATAATTCTTTTTCATCAATATCTAATTCTTTAATTTTTTGCATTAAAACATCTAAACGCTCTTCACGTTGGCTACCACCAACAATTTCACCAATTCCAGGAAATAAAACATCCATTGCTCTTACCGTTTTGCCATCATCATTTAAACGCATATAAAATGCTTTAATGTTTGCTGGATAATCAAATAAAATTACGGGACATTTAAAGTGTTTTTCAACTAAATAACGTTCGTGTTCACTTTGTAAATCGGCTCCCCATTCGTTAATTATATATTGAAATTTTTTCTTTTTGTTAGGTTTACAATTTCTTAAAATATCAATTGCTTCTGTATAACTAACACGTTTAAAATTATTATCAACAACAAAGTTTAGCTTTTCTAATAACGACATTTCATTACGTTCTATAGTTGGCTTCGTTTTATCTTCTTGCGTTAATCTATTGTCTAAAAAAGCCAAGTCGTCTTTACAATTTTCCAACACATATGAAATAACCGATTTAATAAAATCTTCTGATAAATCCATGTTATCATCTAAATTATTAAAAGCTACTTCAGGTTCAATCATCCAAAATTCAGATAAGTGACGTGTAGTGTTTGAATTTTCAGCTCTAAAAGTTGGACCAAATGTATATACTTTACCTAAAGCCATTGCATAAGTTTCAGCTTCTAACTGACCTGAAACTGTTAAATTTGTTTCTTTTCCGAAGAAATCTTTAGATCTATCAACAGTTCCTTCTTCAGTTTTTGGAAGGTTTTCAGGGTCTAATGTACTAACATTAAACATTTCTCCAGCTCCTTCAGCATCAGAACCTGTAATTATTGGTGCATGGAAATTATAAAATCCGTTTTCAGTAAAATATTTATGAACCGCAAATGATAATGCAGAGCGTAAACGCATTACTGCACTAAATGTATTTGTTCTAATTCTTAAATGTGCATTTTCACGTAAAAATTCAAAGCTGTGCTTTTTTGGCTGAATTGGGTATTCTTCAGGATTAGAATCTCCTAAAATTTCTATTTCAGAAACTTTAATTTCAACACTTTGTCCTTTACCTTGGCTTTCAATTAAAATTCCTTTCACTGAAACTGCAGCACCTGTAGTAATTCGTTTTAGAACACTTTCATCAGTATTTTCAAAATCTACTACACATTGTATATTATTTATTGTTGAACCATCATTTAAAGCAATAAAACGATTTGCTCTAAATGTTCTAACCCAACCTTTTAAAGTTACTTCTTGTAAAAATTTATCTGAACTTAAAAGTTCAGCTACATTAGTTCTTGTCATATTCTAAATTTTAAGAGTTGCAAAGATACATGAACAATTGATAATTGACAATTGGTATTTAATAATGAATTGGTGAAAAATGCACTAATTTATTTCTCATCTTTAGTTGTCAAAATATCAAGCGTAGGCTCTTTAAATATTTTTTTGTTAGCTATATTTTTTTCTAATGAAAGTAATAGTGAAGGTAATAGTAATAAGTTAGACGCCATAGCGAATAATAATGTTACCGAAACTAAACCTCCTAATGCTATTGTACCTCCAAAACTTGAAACTGTAAACACTAAAAAACCAAAAAATAGTACAATTGATGTGTAAAACATACTTAAACCAGTTTCTCTTAACGCATTATAAACCGATTGTTTAATTCGCCAATTATTAGCTTTTAACTCCTGGCGATATTTGGCTAAAAAGTGAATAGTATCATCAACAGAAATACCAAAAGCAATACTAAATACTAAAATTGTTGAAGGTTTTATTGGAATGCCTAAATACCCCATTAAACCAGCAGTAATTAGTAGCGGAAAAATATTTGGGATTAATGATATTAAGATCATTCTAAAAGAACGAAATAGGAAAGCCATAAAAACTCCAATTAATAAAATGGCTAATGAAAGAGATACTACTAAATTGTTAATTAAAAAGTTGGTTCCTTTTAAAAATACCAACGCCTTACCAGTCATAGTAACATTGTAGTTTTCTTTTGGAAATTCTTTATCTATTTTTTGTTGTAAACGATCTTCAATAAGCCCCATTTTATCAGTTCCAATATCTTTCATAAAGGTTGTGATACGTGCAAATTGACCAGTAGAATCAACAAAGTTTTTTAATAAATTATCGTTTGATGAAGAGTTTTTAGTGTACGATAAAATCCAATTTTTTTCTTGATTGGTTGGTAGTTGGTAATATTTTGGATTTCCGCCATAAAAAGCTTGTTTTGAATATTTAACTAAATTTAAAACTGAAATTGATTTTGAAAGCTGTGGAATTTCATTAATAGTTTCATCTAATTTATTCATACGTTTAAGTGTAGAAAGTTTCATAACACCTTTCTCAGCTTTTGTGTCAATAATAATTTCAAGAGGCATAATACCACCAAATTCTTCTTCAAAAAACACAATATCTTTAAAAAAGTCTTCCCCTTTTGGCATGTCTTCAATTAAGCTTCCAGAAACTTTAATCATATAAACTCCAATTATACTTGCAACCATTAACACAATGGTGCTTGCATATACTGCAATTCTATGATTTCTAACAATTGATTCCATCCATTTAACAATAGCATCAATCCATTTTCTTTCTAAATGTTTTAAATGTTTTTCTTTTGGTAATGGCATAAAACTATACATAATTGGTATAATTAATAATGCCAGAATAAATATTCCTAAAATATTAATGGATGCAATAGTACCAAACTCTCTTAAAAGTTGACTTTTAGTAAAAATAAATGTAGCAAAACCTGATGCAGTTGTAACATTGGTCATTAAAGTTGCGTTACCAATTTTAGTAATAACGCGTTGTAATGATTTTGCTTGGTTACCGTGCTTTTTTACTTCTTGTTGATATTTATTTATTAAAAAAATGGCATTTGGCACACCAATTACAATTATTAATGGCGGAATTAATGCCATTAAAACGGTAATTTCATATCTAAATAAACCAATAAAACCAAAAGCCCAAATTACACCAATACTAACTACAGTAAGCGTAATAAAAGTAGCTCTTATTGAACGAAAAAAGAAGAAGAAAATTAATGCAGTAACAGCCAAAGCTAGTCCTACAAAAAGTCCAATTTCATCAATAATATTTTGAGCATTCATGGTGCGTATATAAGGCATACCAGAAACTCTTATATCTATATTATACTCATTTTCAAATTGTTCAATAGCAGGATTTAAGATGTCGAAAACAAAATCTTTACGAGCAGCAGTATTTACAATATCTTTTTTTAAATAAACAACCGTTCTAATAGTTCCGGTTTTTTTATTGAATAAAAAATTATCGAAGAACGGAAGGTTTTCAAAAAGTTCAGTTTTAATTTTTAAAACATCCTCAGTAGTTTCAGGCGTTTTATCATAAAGTGGTTCAACATCAAACCTTTGATCTTTTGTGTTTTTCTTTAACTTTTGAATATCTCCAACTGCAACTGTAAAATCTATTTCAGAAAAACTATCTAATTTTTTTGATAAATCATTCCAAGCATTGAATTTTCTTGGTGTAAATATTGTTGAATCGTTTGTAGCTAAAATAATTAGATTTCCTTCTTCACCAAAAAGATCTAAAAATTTATCGTATTCAACATTAATTTTATGATTTGCAGGCAATAAATTTGCTTCAGTATAAGAGAAGCGCATATACTGCATTTGTGATGCTAAAAAGTAGGTGAAAGCAGCTATTAATACAAGTATTAAATATCTTCCTTTTAAGATTACTCTAGAAACCTGAGTCCAAAAATCCATTCAAAAGTTTTTTGCAAAGTTAAAAAAATAGTTGAGGTTTTAGTAAGTGGCTATTTAAAATCCTAATCTTAATTTATAAGTTAATTTTAATGCTAAATTATCGCTCCATTCAGGATTTTTGTAAGCGCCATATCTATAAAAAGCACTTAAGCCAAAACCTTTAAAAAGACTGTTAAGTTCTAAGCCACTTTCAATATATCCTTTTTTCAAACTTTTAAACTCTAATCCTGTTTGGTAATTAGCATTACTAATATCTCCAACTGCTATTCTAGTAACTAAAGTTAACTGTGGTTTAAATTTGTTAGTAATTTTAAATGAAGTTATTTCATGTTTTAAGTGAACAGCCATAAATTTATCAGAAATAAACTCGTTGTAACCCATAGTTTCAAAACTATTTTTACCAGCAAGCGTAACACGTTTTCTCCAAGGACTTTTAAAAGTATAGTTAGGGGTTGAATTGTATAAATGTGAAATTGGAGTTTCACCAAAAACAATTCCGCCTTCGGCTAAAATATGAGTAGTTGCTTTTCTAAGGCGTTTAATTTTATGTAAAACTCTAAAGTTTACTTGTGTAAAGTTAAAATCACTATCAAAAACATTTTCAAAACTTTTAGCAAGCTGAAGCGTGAATTGTGGAAACCTATTTCTAATTTTTAATTTCCCTAAAGGTGAATTCATATATTCACTTTTTGGGTTGTATTGAAAGCCTAAAGTTGCTGTAGTTAATTTATATTCAGATAAATTTTTTGTTGATGATACAAACTGATAATCAAATAAAGGTTTGTAATCACCAGCGCTGAATTGAAGTTTTGCTTCTAAATTTGGTTGAATATCATGTTTTAAATAAGCATTTACAGTTTTATAATTGTAAAATGTACTCACATTTAAATTTCGAGGATTTATTGGTGAAAATGAAGTGTTTTCAGCTATAAAATCTAAAGCAGCAGCTTCTTTTATGTCGTTTGTGTAATTGGCACTAAACCAGGTATTTGTTTCTTTATTTAATCTAGTTGATAACCCGAAGCTATATTTAACTTCTTTGTCTTTTGTACCTGAAGCTCCATATGCTTCAATTTTGTATTTTGCTGAGAAGTTGCTATTTGTTATTCCCCCAAAACCAAATCTTAAACCTTCATAATTATTTAAGTTAATAATTTTACCAAGATCAAGGTTTATGTATTTTGTTGGGTAGTAGCCTTTTAAAATATTACGAGCTAAATTTATTTTTTTCTCTACACCCTTTTTTTTAGCTAAACTATCTAAAGTTTTATATGTTTCTTTACCACGTTTAGTAAGTGAATCAGTTCTATACTTGTTCCAAAAAACTTCTTTTTGTTTATGAGCATCATCATTAAATAGCATTGTTGATGCTGATTTTTTTACAACAACAGGAGTGTTTATTTGAATGTTAGAATTCACAGATTTTGAAATGAAATAAGTCACATCACCTACATTATTTTTTCGAGTATTAATTATTGTATCGTTTTTTCTACTTTTATTAAATTTAACAGTACCTCCAAACAAAGAAATATTCTCATTATTGTCTCCTTTTTTAAGTACAATATTCATATCTGTAGGAAACCAAGTTTTGTATTCTTTAATGTAATTATAATTCTGAGTAGCTTTAATATTTACAATTCCCTTTAATTCGGCAATAGCTTTTGTAATTGCAAAACTTTGAGAGTCAATATATAAAACACCTTCAATACCAATAACTTCTTTTTTTTCTTTTGGTTTAAAATAAATTAGAATGGAATTTCCAATTTCGGTAATTACAGTGTCTAAAATTTTGTAATTATATTGTTTTAAGGCATTGTTAGCTATGGGATTCGTATATTTTGTTCCCGCAATTGTGTACACTTCATTGTAAAATGAAAAGTCTTGAAAAGTAATAGCCAAAAATTCATAAATAGGTTGTTGTAAACCTGCCATTCTTGAAGCTAAAATAACTTCTTTCTTCTTTTTTCCTTTTTGAAATTGAAATTCTGAAATTTTTTCAGAAATATAAATATGCTGTTTGTCTATTTCTTTTTTGAATTTATAGTTTGAAGAATCTAGTTTTTTAAATTTTTTAGAACCGTCTTTAACAACAAAAACAGAATCTACTTTTCCATTTATTGAATCAGGACTTGCAGTAACTAATATTTTATTATAGGTATTAAATTTGAATGAATTTAGTGATTTTTCAATGTTATTTTTTGGTTTGTTTTTAATGGTATTTCTAATAATTTGAAGTGCAGGATTCTCTTTTGCAGTAATTAAAACTTCATTTAAATTTTCAACTGAAGTTTTAAGTTTAACACGTATAAATTTATCATTTTCATTTATAGAAACTGAAACAGACTGGTATCCAACATAAGAAATTGTAATTTTTTGAAATGAATTTTTCGCCTTGATATTAAATTCACCATCTAAATCCGTTAAAGTTCCGAAATTTGTATTGGTCACAACTGAAGCAAATGGAAGTGGTTTTTTTGTTTTACTATCTATTACAATTCCTTGAATTTTATGTTGTGAAATCGCTAAAAAAGGAATTATAAATACTAGTAAAAGTAATTTTCTCATTTGTAAATTTTTCTAAACCTGACAAATATAACTTAATTCAAAAGTAAAAGAATAAAGTACTTTTTTTATTTGTGATAAGTTTAACGCTAAAAATCTAAGAATTATTATTAAACATGAATTCCATTATGCCCTTTTGATTCATGATACCAAGATAGCCCTAAAAGTAAAATAGCAACTATACAAGAGCCAATAAGTATTCCAAAACCACCTGACCAGCCCCATTTATCTACAACAGCACCCATTGCAATATTTGCAAATAAAGCACCACCTAAATATCCAAATAATCCGGTTAGCCCAGCAGCAGTTCCGGCAGCTTTTTTAGGAACTAAATCTAGCGCGTGCACACCAATTAACATCACAGGACCATAAATTAAAAAGCCAATAAATATCAAAGCAATTGAGTTTGCGAGTATAGATTCACTTGTCCAATACATAAATAATGAAACCATAACAAGCAACATATAAATAATACTTACAGGTGCTCTTTTTCCTTTAAAAACTTTATCACTTAAATATCCGCACAGTAAAGTGCCTGGAATACCAGCCCATTCATATGCAAAGTACGCCCAGCCTGTTTCTTGAATAGAAAAACCTTTACTTTCTTCTAAATATAAAGGAGCCCAATCTAACACGCCATAACGTACCAAATAAACAAAAGCATTGGCAAATGCAATTGACCATAATAGTTTGTTTTTGAAAATGTACTTGAAGAAAATCTCTTTAGCAGACATTTCTTGTTCAAATTTTTCAGAATAGGAATCAGGGTAATCATTTTTATATTTTTCAATATTTGGAAGTCCGCATGATTGTGGCGTATCTCGTAGCAAAAACCAAGTAATTACTGCCACTGCTAAAGCAATAAAACCGGGAAAGTATAATTTCGCATGCCAATCAGCAAAAATTGCAACACCTAAAATTGCAAGCGGACCAATTATTCCGCCACCAACATTGTGAGCTACATTCCAAATAGACATTTTTGTGCCTCGTTCTCTAATTGAAAACCAATGCACCATAACCCTTCCACTTGCTGGCCAACCCATTCCTTGAAACCAACCATTCATCATTAATAAAACAAACATAATGGTAATTGATGAAGTTGCAACGGGTACTATTCCCATAAATATCATGGTAAAAGCTGATAATAATAAGCCCGTTGTCATAAAATTACGAGCGTTACTTCTATCTGAAACATTTCCCATAATAAATTTACTCAATCCGTAAGCGATTGAAACACCTGATAATGCGAAACCTAACTGAGTTTTAGAATAACCTAAGTCAACTAAATTGGGCATAGCTAATGAAAATACTTTTCTTACCAAATAATAACCAGCATAACCAATAAAAATTCCTAAAAAAACTTGCAATCTTAAGCGTTTGTATGTTGAATCAACTTTAGTTGAATCTATTAATTTTTTATGTGGAGCTGGATTGAAAAATTTCATCATAATTTTCACGTGTTAATTTAGTATGTAGTTTTTTGCGATGTTGTTGAATTTAATAATTTGATTTTCTTCCCATTCTTTAGTATAACCAAATTCTTTTGCTAGTAAATTAGCTACTTCAGGTGCAATTCTAACACTTTCTTTAGCGTCTAAAAATAATGCTCTAGTTCTTCGTGCTAAAATGTCTTCAACAGTTCTAGCCATTTCATAACGCGCTCCCCAAATAACTTGTGCTTTGATAATTTTTAAAGACTCACTTAAATAATCTTCTAAATTTTCAGATTTTGCTAATTTTAAAACTTTATCTTCATCACTTCCATAAACATATAAAGGATTGTTATAATTTATAGTTTCTTTATAGCCATGAATTTTTAAGTCTTCGGTGTTGGATTTTGTTTGTTTGAAATTATTTTTTTTAATTAATTTATTAATAACATCTTCAGCCATTTTACGATAAGTTGTCCATTTTCCTCCAGTAATTGTTAACATTCCAGAGGTTGAAATTATAATTTTATGACTACGTGAAATTTCTTTTGTTTTTAAACTTCCTTCTTTAGGAGCAGCTAATGGTCGTAAACCTGCGAAAACACTTTTTACATCAGTCCGTTTAGGTTGTTTGGCTAAAAATCTTCCTGCGGTTTCTAATATAAAATTTATTTCTTTTTCTAAGGCTACGGGTTCTAATTCAGCAGTTTCTTTTAAAACATCTGTAGTTCCAACAATTACTTTATTGTGCCATGGAACAGCAAAAAGAACGCGACCATCACTAGTTTTAGGAATCATAATAGCACAATTATTAGGCACAAATTCTTTATCTAAAACCACATGAACTCCTTGGCTTGCACGGACCATTTTTGGAGCATTCGGAGTATCCATTTTTATAATATCATCTATAAAAACACCGGTTGCATTAATAATTGCTTTTCCTTTTAGTTGATACTCTATTTTAGTTTCTTGATCAATAGTAACTACTCCAGTTACCTTATTATTTGTTTTAATAAGGTTGCTAACTTTCATGTAATTGAGTGCAATTCCTCCTTTTTCAATAATTGTTTGACACAAGTTAATACCAAAACGAGCATCATCAAATTGCCCGTCGTGATACATTACACCTCCTTTTAATCCTTTTGTTTTAAGTGTTGGAATACATTCCAACGTTTTTTGTTTTGAAGTAGGAACAGACCAACCAAGACTTAATCGACCAGATAATAAATCGTAAATGGTTAATCCAATAGTGTAATAAGGTTTTATCCACCATTTGTAAGCAGGAATTATAAAAGATTGATTTTTAACTAAATGAGGAGCGTTTTTTTTCATAAAACCTCGCTCTCTTAAAGCCTCTTTTACCAATGCAATTTTTCCTTGAGCTAAATAACGAACACCACCATGAACTAGTTTTGTACTTCTACTTGATGTTCCTTTGGTAAAATCATCTTGCTCTAGTAAAATAACTGAATAGCCTCTTGAAGAGGCTTCTAATGCAATTCCAAGTCCGGTTGCACCACCACCAATCACAATAAAATCTAGTTCATTACCATTTTTAGAAATGGAGTTCATCATTTCAGTACGATTCATAACTATTTTTTTTCTTAAATTAATTTTGTTGGTGTTGTAAATATAGAAAGACTTTCTTTTAAAACAATGTGTCAATAATTTTCTAAAATAAAATTCCCTCCAATTTTTAAAAAGGAGGGAATTCACATAAGTTTAGTATTGAAAGTTATAAATTAAACTTTCATTATTTCTACATCTTTAATTTTATAATGTTCATCAACTTCAGCACTAAATTTGTCTGTCAGTTTTTGAATATCAATTTCAGCATTAGCTTTCATATCTTCAGAAGATTCATCTTTTTTTATTTCATTCATTGCTTCTCTACGATCGTTTCTAATACTCACTTTTGCTGTTTCGGCTGCAGCTTTTGCTTGTTTAGAAAGCTCTAAACGTCTTTCTTCAGTTAAAACAGGAACATTGATTATTACTATTTCACCATTGTTCATAGGGTTAAACCCTAAGTTAGCATTCATAATTGCTTTTTCAATTTCGTGAAGCATTTGTTTTTCCCAAGGCTGAACAGTAATAGTATGAGCATCCATAGTTCCCACATTTGCAACTTGAGTTAAAGGCACTTGTGAACCGTAATACTCAACAGTTACATTTCCTAACATTGCAGAACTTGCTCTACCAGCTCTAATATTTCTAAATTCTTTTTCTAAATGCGTAATTGCATGTTGCATTAATTCTTTTGTACTATCTATTATAAAGGCTAATTCTTCATTCATAACTTAAAAATTTAAATTATATGTTTATTTATCAACTTTTGTTCCAATGTTTTCTCCTGAAATTAATTTTCCAAGATTTCCTTTAGTGTTCATATCAAAAACAACAATAGGTAAATTATTTTCTTGGCTAAGTGTAAAAGCAGTCATATCCATCACTTTAAGACCTTTGCTCATAACATCTTCATATGTTATTGAGTCAAATTTAATGGCATCTTTATGTTTTTCAGGATCTGAAGTATAAATACCATCTACACGAGTACCTTTTAAAATTACATCAGCATTAATTTCAATGGCTCTTAAAACTGCTGCGGTATCTGTAGTAAAATAGGGGTTTCCAGTGCCGCCTCCAAAAATTACTACACGTCCTTTTTCTAAGTGGCGAACAGCTCTTCTTTTAATAAAAGGCTCAGCAACTTGTTCCATTTTAATTGCAGTAAGTAATCTTGTTTTAACTCCAGCATCTTCAATAGCGCTTTGTAATGCCAAGCCATTAATAACAGTCGCTAGCATTCCCATATAATCACCCTGAACTCTATCAATACCATTACTGGCTCCTGCAACACCTCTAAAAATATTCCCACCACCTATAACTATGGCAACTTCAACACCTCTGTCAACAATCTTTTTTATTTCTTCAGCGTATTCTGCTAAACGGGTTGGGTCTATTCCATGTTGGCGTTCTCCCATTAGAGCTTCACCACTTAATTTTAAAAGAATTCTTTTATATGCCATAATTTATTTAAAAGTTAAGCAAATATAAGAAATACTTTATGAAATTTAAATAGAATATTGCTGTTGAATTATACCCAAAGTAAATTATTTTTTTATTCTGAATTGATAAAATACTTCTTCAAAAAAAATGATACACTACTATATTTTGTATATTGAGCATTAAAATTTTTATAATTTCAAACACTATGAGTTTAGTTTCAAATAAACAAAACACAACCTTAATTCCAATACTTATAATAGCAGGTTTATTTTTTATTTTCGGATTTGTTACTTGGATAAATGGAGCACTAATTCCATTTATGAAAACAATTAACGAATTAACCGATGCGCAATCTTATTTAGTTGCATCAGCTTCCTATATTTCATTTGTTGTTATGGCATTACCAGCATCTTATATAATTGAGAAAATTGGTTATAGAAAAGGAATGTCATTGGGTTTATTAGTTATGGCTTTGGGTGCTTTGGTTTTTATTCCTGCTGCTGAAGCAAGAACATATTGGTTTTTTTTAACGGGAATTTTTATCCAAGGAATTGGAATGACATTGTTGCAAACAGCTTCAAACCCATATATCACAATTCTTGGGCCAATAGAAAGTGCAGCTAAACGTATTGCTATTATGGGAATTGCTAACAAAATTGCTGGCGCTTTAGGTTCACTTATTTTTGGATATATTTTATTATCTGGAATTGATGAAATTAAAGACAAACTAAATGTTGTTTCAATTGAAGAAAAAGAGCAGTTATTAAATACAATGGCAGATAGTGTTGTGACACCTTACATTGTAATGGCTGCAATATTATTTGTTTTAGGAATTTTAATTAGAAAAGCGCCATTACCACATGTTGAAGCCTCACCAATTGAAGAAGCTAAGGACGGTGAAACTACAAGAACTAGTATTTTTCAATTTCCTCATTTGTGGTTAGGTGTGCTAACACTTTTTGTGTATGTTGGAGCCGAAGTAATTGCGGGAGATACTATTATTGCTTATGGAATTTCTTTAGGATTTTCGGGTGAGGATGCTAAATTTTTTACAACGCTAACTTTAATGGCAATGGTTATTACTTATGCGCTTGGAGTATTTTTAATTCCAAAATATTTAAGTCAGACCTTTGCTTTAAAAATAAGCGCAATTTTAGGTATTGTTTTTACCTTTTTAATTGTATTTACTTCAGGGTTTACATCAATTCTTTTTGTTGCTGCTTTAGGAATTGCAAATGCATTAGTTTGGCCAGCAGTTTGGCCTTTAACATTAAAAGGGTTAGGTAAATTTACTAAAACCGCTTCAGCATTATTAATTATGGCAATTGCTGGTGGTGCAATTATTCCTCCTTTATATGGAAGTTTTGTTGATGAAAATAAAGCAAATTTAGTTGCTCAAGGAATGACTGAATCTGCTGCATTGGCTGAAGCTTCAACTTCGGGTTATTGGATTTTATTGCCTTGTTATTTTATAATTTTATATTATGCAATTTCAGGACATAAATTAGGCTTGAAGAAATAAAATAATTTGATATAAACAAAAAACCTCGCTATTAGCGAGGTTTTTTTTATTACTTTATGTGTGTAATATTTAAGCTATTGAAACTCTTTTAAAGTCAACTACAGCAACATCACCAACAGAACTAACATATTCAGCAACTGTTTGCTTTTCGTTTTTAATAAAAACTTGATCAAGTAAACATTGTTCAGTATCTAAAGTTGTATTGTCAGAAATAAATCTTTCAATTTTACCAGGAATAATTCTATCCCAAATTTGTTCTGGTTTTCCTTCAGCTTTTAATTGTTCTTGTAATCTTGTAGTTTCTTGCGCAATAACTTCGTCAGTTAATTGAGCTCTAGAAATATAAGTAGGTACATTTTTAAGTGTTTTTCCTAATCTACCAAGTTCAATATTATCTTTTTCAATCACTGCAATTCTAGCTTCAGTTTCTGAAGCAATATATGCAGGGTCAAAATCTTTGTAAGATAAAATTGAAGCTCCCATTGCAGCAGCTTGCATAGAAAGGTCTTTCGCTACTTCTGCAACTCCGTCGATTGTAGACGATAATGCTGTAATAGCAGCAATTTTGTTACCTACGTGAATGTAAGAACCTACAAATTCACCAGCAACTTTCTCAAAAGCACCAATTGCTAACTTTTCACCAATAACACCAGTTTGCTCAATTAATTTTTCAGCAACTGTCATCCCCCCAAAATCAGCACTTAAAAAGTCTTCTTTTGTAGCACAGTTTACTGCAATTGTAGCAAATTTGGTAGCCAAAGCAACGAAATCATCGTTTTTAGCAACAAAATCAGTTTCACAGTTTAATGAAATAATAGCACCTTTTGTGTTCTCATCATTTACTTTTGCAATAACAGCACCTTCAGAGGTATCTCTGTCTGCTCTTTTATCAGCAACTTTTTGTCCTTTTTTACGTAAAATATCCACTGCTTTGTCAAAATTTCCTTCTGCTTCAACAAGTGCATTTTTGCAGTCCATCATACCAGCTCCGGTAGATTTTCTTAAGTTATTTACTTCTGCGGCTGTAATTTTTGCCATTTTATTTGATATTTTTTGTTGAATAAATAAGTACTCAACTATTATACACTAATTATTTTTTAGCTTCAGTTTTCACTTCTGCTTTCACTTCTTTTGTTTCGGTTTTCACTTCAGCTTTTACTTCTTTAGTTTCAGTTTTCACTTCTACTTTAGCTTTAGTTTTCACCTTTGCTTTCACTTCAGTTTTTTCTTCAGTAGCTTTTTCTTTACCTGCTTTTCTTTCAGCTAATCCTTCAGCAATATCATCAATAATGTAACTTAATACTTTATTAATTGATTTTGAAGCATCATCATTAGAAGGAATTACATAATCAACATCTCTTGGATCAGAGTTTGAATCAACCATTGCAAAGATTGGAATGCTTAATTTTTTTGCTTCAGCTACAGCAATATGCTCTTTTTTAACATCAACTACAAAAATAGCTCCTGGTAAACGTGTCATATCAGTAATTGAACCTAAGTTTTTTTCTAATTTTTCACGTTGACGGTTAATTTGTAATTTTTCTCTTTTAGAAAGTGCATCAAAAGAACCATCTTGCTTCATTCTATCAATTAAAGACATTTTTTTAACGGCTTTTCTAATAGTAATAAAGTTAGTTAACATACCGCCTGGCCATCTTTCAGTAATGAAAGGCATATTTACACTAGTTGCTTTATCTGAAATAATTTCTTTAGCTTGTTTTTTTGTAGCTACAAAAAGTATTTTTCTTCCTGAAGTTGCAATTTTTCTTAAAGCTTCTGAAGCTTCTTCAATTTTTGCTGAAGTTTTGTAAAGGTCAATAATATGAACACCGTTACGTTCTCCGTAAATGTAAGGAGCCATGTTTGGATCCCATTTTCTTGTTAGGTGACCAAAGTGTACACCTGCGTCTAATAATTCTTGAATTTCAATTTTCATTTGTATGTTAAGTTTACGTTCCGTTGAATTAGCAATAGGTAAGTAGCGATAAATCGATCTTACCTATTTGGATGCTAAACGTTTTACAGTCATTGACTGTGCAACAACAACTTTGTTTTAATTTTAATTTCAATGAACCACCAAATAAATTGGCGAAACAATTCGCAAATACGATTAACGTTTTGAGAATTGGAATTTTTTTCTTGCTTTCTTTTGACCGAATTTTTTACGTTCAACCATTCTTGGGTCTCTTGTAAGTAATCCTTCTGGTTTAAGAATTGTTCTGTTTTCTGGATCTAATTCAACTAATACTCTAGAAATTGCTAAACGAATTGCTTCAGCTTGTCCAGTTATACCACCTCCAAAAACATTAACTTTAATATCAAATGCTTCAGCATTATCAGTTAAGTTTAATGCTTGCATTATTTTATATTGTAAATGTGGAGTTGTAAAGTAATTTTTATAATCTTTTTTATTAACGGTAATGTTTCCTTTTCCTTCAGAAACATAAATACGAGCAACAGCCGTTTTTCTTCTACCTATTTTGTGTATAGTATCCATTATTTAAGATCGTTAAGGTTAATAACTTTAGGTGTTTGCGCAGTTTGTTGGTGTTCTGTACCAGCATATACGTACAAGTTTCTGTACAAAGCACTTCCTAATTTGTTTTTTGGTAACATTCCTTTTACTGCTTTTTCTACAAGACGTGTTGGGTCTTTTTCAAACATTTCTGTTGCAGTTAATGATCTTTGTCCTCCTGGATAACCTGTGTGACGAATGTAAGATTTGTCAGTCCATTTTTTTCCAGATAATTTAATTTTCTCTGCGTTGATAACCACTACATTGTCTCCACAATCTACGTGAGGAGTGTAATTTGGTTTGTATTTACCTCTAATTAGCATCGCTATTTTAGAAGCTAGACGACCCAACGTTTGGCCGTCTGCATCAACTAAAACCCACTCTTTTGTAACGGTTTTTTTGTTAGCTGACACTGTTTTGTAACTTAATGTATTCACAATTAAATTCTTTGTTATAGTTAAACATTCTTTTATCTCCCTAAAAAGGGAGTGCAAATGTACAAACTATTTTATAGATAACAAATAGAGTTTTGTGATATTTTTATGGAGTGTTTTTTATAGCTAAAAGGCAAAGGGTGAAGGGTAAAAGGTAAAGGGTGAAAGCCAAAAGCGTTTATCTAATCCCTATTTTCCTAAATTATTCATTTTAATTGATTTTAATGTGCTTCCAGCCAGTTTTTCCCTTCACCAATGTCAACAGTTAATGGCACTGAAAGTTTAAAGGCATTTTCCATTTCTTGTGCAATTA
>NZ_WTAR01000014.1 GCF_013139515.1 Lutibacter sp. | reverse complement strand
GATTCTCCAATTTTTGGTAAAAATACTGATTCACCATCTTCTTTGCTTTGTAAACCAACTCCAAATACAGCTACTTTTTCGTTAGTATAAATTATTTTATAAACCTCAACTGTTTGTCCTTTTTTAGATTTTAAATTACGTTCTATAACTTTAACACCTTCTTCAAATGAAGCATATTCATTTAATTCAATTGGGTCAGTAAAATAAGGCATCATTATTTTGTAATGATATTTCCCTAATTTATCTGCTTTTATTGTGCCACCAAAAGGAATAAATGCATTTCCTATTGAAGAAAAAGTTATTTTTAAATCAGCGCTAAATTTTTCAAAAGTGCTTCTAAATGTGTTATAATTGTTACCTAAATAAGCTCTTAAAATATAGTCAGGATTGGTGTAAGAAATTGCAATTTTTCCATCTTTTTGTTCTAAACCAACTTTAAATACTGCTGCAAGTGCACCTCTGTCAGTTACTTTAACAACTGTATTTTTTAAATCTGCTCTTGTAAAAGCTATTACTTTTAAAGTGTTTTTGTTTGAAGGATTGTAAGTTCCTAAAACGGTGAATGAATTGGTTTTTAAGGCTTCAATAACCTTATCTGAAACTTGTTGAATTGTTTCAGTGCTTTCTCCAATTTTAATATACGGAGCTAATTCTTGACCAATTGAGTGAAATACGATACCTAAAATTGCTATACTGCTAAAAATTAATTTTCTCATAATTTTGATTTTAATAATGACACAAAATTAGACTACTTTATAATTGGGTATAGTGATATAAATCATTTAGTAACAATTGTTACAGTGTGAAAATTATCAAAAAATAATGCTAAAATAAATTAAGCATTGTATTAAATATTTTTAGTAGCTTTATCGAGCTATGAAACAGTTTTTAAAGTTTGTGCCTGCACAACTTACTTTCCTTTTAGTGCTTGGAATTTTATTTGGAAATTATTATAATTTCCAGCCAAATCAATTGGTTATAATTTTAAGTGTTTTACTTATTTCATTTACTTTTCTATATTTTAAATCGAACAAAAAATTTCAGCCATCATTAATTTTTACGTTGTTATTTTTTTTAATTTCTTTTTTTATTGGGGTTAGCTCAATAACCTATAAAAACCAATTAAATAATCAGTTGCATTATGCTAATTCTTCTGAATTTGCTGTAAATAAAACCTTTCAAGTTGGAATTAAAATTGAGAAAATATTAAAACCAACGTTGTATTTTAACAAATATGAAGCTAAAGTTATTCAGGTTAAGAGTGAAAAAACTATTGGAAGAATTTTAGTTAATATTAAAAAAGATAGTATTAAAAGTGCATTACAAATTAATGATTTTTTGGTTTTAAAAACGCAGTTTCTGGATATTAACAAGCCTTTAAATCCTTACACTTTTAATTATAAAAATTATCTTAAAAATCAACAAATTCATTATCAATTACAATTAAAAAAACATCAATTTTTAAGGCTTGAAAACAAAAATGAAAGTCTAAGTGGTATTGCTTCAAATATTAGAACTAAAATTAATACAGCTTTACAAAAAAACGGATTTAAGAATGATGAATTAGCAGTAATAAATGCATTGCTATTAGGACAACGAAATACAATTTCTAGTGATTTGTTAAAAAGTTATTCTGGGGCTGGAGCAATTCATATTTTGGCAGTTTCTGGTTTGCATGTTGGTATAATTTTATTGTTATTACTATTTGTGTTTAAGCCATTTCACTATTTTAAAAACGGAAAATTAATAGCAACATTACTTATAATTATATTGCTTTGGGTGTATGCAATTATTGCGGGTTTGTCAGCGTCTGTAGTTAGAGCGGTTTCTATGTTTACAGCTTTAACAATTGGTTTGCAATTGGTTCAGCGGTCAAATGTTTACAATACATTGGTAATTTCTATGTTTTTCTTATTGCTTTTTAACCCTTTTTATTTGTTTGAAGTTGGTTTCCAGTTAAGTTATTTGGCGGTGTTTTCAATAGTTTGGATTCAACCTAAATTGTATAAGTTATGGAATCCTAAATTTTGGGTACTCAATAAATTTTGGCAACTGTTTACCGTCTCAATGGCCGCACAAATTGGTGTTTTACCTTTAAGTTTGTTTTATTTTCACCAATTCCCAGGGCTGTTTTTCTTGTCAAACTTAGTAATCATTCCATTTTTAGGGTTTATTTTAACAGCAGGAATTATTGTTATTTTGTTAGCGTATTTAAATATATTACCTCAGTTTATTGCAAATTCTTACAGCTTTATTATACAACAAATGAATAGTTTTGTAGATTGGATTTCTAATCAGGAATTGTTTATTATTCAAAATATATCTTTTTCATTTGTTTTAATGTTAGCGCTTTATGCGTTCATAGTTGTAACGATTAAATGGATAGAAAATAAGAAGTTCTATCGTTTTGTTTTCGTGTTTGTTTCAATAATTGTAATTCAATCAATCTTCATTTTTGAAAAACATAAATTACATTCTACTAATGAATTTATTGTATTTCATAAAAGTAAAAAAAGTAGTATTGGTTTTAGAAATGGAAACAGTTTAATTAGTTATAATTCAGATTCTTTAATGTTGAATGATTATGTTGTTAATTCTTATTTAATTGGCTCTAAAACTGAAGTTGATTTTAAGAAAAACAGCATCAGAAATTTATACAACTATAAAAATGAAACTATTTTAGTAGTAGATAGTTTAGGGTTATATAAATTTAACACAATAAAACCCTCAATAGTAGTACTTCAACAATCTCCAAAAATTAATTTAGACAGATTAATATATAAACTTCAACCAAAATTAATAATTGTTGATGGTTCAAATTATAAAAGTTATGTTGAAAGATGGAGAAAAACTTGTTTAAAAAATAAAACTCCTTTTCACAGTACTATGCAAAAAGGAGCTTATGTTTTAAATTAAAACTGAATTAGTTTTTAAATTCAGGTTTAAAACTTGAAGAATAACTTTCCCAAATTTCTTTAGTAATGCTTTCTGTGTTGTTTGCTTTAAAAAACTTCAAATAAAGTTCTAACTGACTAGGTGTTTTATACCCAGGAATTGGAGCAATTAAATTAGCTTGTTCATCTAAAAAAATTAAAGTTGGATAGGCTCTTATTCCAAAAACACTAGATAATTGGTGAGAACTATTTCTTCCGCTTTTATTTGGATCGAAATTAGGGTTTGTATAAGTTTTTCCTTTATAATTAATAGTTTTATTACCTTCAGCATTAAACTTTACTGCGTAGTAATTTTTGTTTACATAGTCAGCAACATCTTTATTGTGAAACGTATTTTTATCTAACATTTTACAAGGTCCACACCAAACAGTATAAGCATCCATGAATATTTTTTTAGGAACTGCTTTCTGTGCTTCAACTGCTTCTTCAAGCGTTATCCAATTAATTTCTTGTGCTGTAATTGATAAGCTACTTAGTAATAGTGTTAAAATTAGTATTTTCTTCATTTTAAATTATATATTTTATGTTTTAGACGTATTAGTTTGTTTTAATTACAAAAAGTATTCCAAATTTAAGATTACTTTTTGAAAATAAAGTAGTTGTTGTTACTTATCAATTCCGTGCATCATTCTTTTTAACGGTTTATTTAAACTTAGCATTACCAAGCCAGCAACAAAAGGAATAATTGTAAATATTAAGAAAAATCCTGATAAGCCAATATTTTCTGCAATACCATCAGAATATTCAGCCATAATTGACGCTAGTTTACCAGCCATTCCTGTAAATACATACCAAATACCAAATAAGAAAGCTAACATTCTTGCAGGTGCTAATTTACTAACATAAGACAAGCCAACGGGAGATACTGCTAATTCACCCATAGTATGTAATAAGTAAGCTAATAATAACCAAACCATACTTACACTTGCAGTTTGAGCGCCAGGCGTTATTCCCATTGAACCAATAGCAAGCATTCCAAAACCAGCGGCTAACAATGTTAACCCCATAAAGAATTTTTGAGGACCAGAGAATGTGTATTTTTTCCAAAACATAGAATAGAGTGGTGCTAAAGAAATTATAAATACCGGATTTAATATTTGGAACCAAGAGGTGTCTACTAAAGTAGCTTCTGCAAATACTTTATCGTAAACTCTAAGTAGCACCAATACCCAAATAATTATAAAGCTTATACTTGTAAATAAGATAGTTAACGGGTATTTTTTTATAATAGCTTTTGCTAACTTATAAATTACCCAAGTTAAAATTAGCATTGGAGCAATAGATAGTATAAAATCTATGATTTTATAGAATAATCCCCAATTCCCAATTAAAGTTCTATTGGTATAATCTCTTGCAAAAATATTCATGGTAGTACCAGCCTGTTCAAAACTAGCCCAAAAGAAAATAACAAAAAATGCAATAATAAATACCACTTTTAAACGATCCCTTTCAATAAGTTGAAATCTTTTTAAACGAGAGAACCCTAAGGTGATAAAAACTACCAATGACAATAAGAAAAATATACTGGACATGTTTACAGAAATATTTTTCCCAAAAGCTTCAACTTCAAATAAATTTTCAACTAAAAAATGATTTCCTCTACTAACAACTGAATACAATCCATCTACTATCCAAGAAATTGCAAAAAAACCTCCAATAGCAGCAATTGTTAAATCTGTTTTAGTAAAAGGAACGTCTTGTTCTTTTTCTTCAGGTGTTGCATCTATAGTTTTTTTATTTGGTTCTGAAGCAGCTTTTCCAAAGACACTTCTTGCAAAATAAAATTGCAGTAATCCAAACAACATAAAAATACCAGCCAATCCAAATCCCCAAGTCCAGCTAAAAGTTTCACCAATCCAACCCACTAATAGTGTTCCAATAAATGCTCCAGAGTTTACGCCCATATAGAAAATAGTGTAGGCACCATCTTTTTTATCGCTTTGTGGAGCATACATTTTACCAACAATAGATGACATATTTGGTTTAAATAATCCAGTTCCTAACACAATTAAAAATAATCCTAGATAGAAAACAAACTTTAAATCAATACCCATTTGTAAATCGGAAACAGCCATTGCTGTGTGACCTAAAGTAATAATAGCTGCACCAACAATTACGGTTTTTACGTGTCCCCATTTGTTATCTGCTAACCAACCACCAAGTAATGGTAATAAATAAACAAGCATCACATACCATCCGTATAAAGCAAAGGCCTCTGTTCTTGACCAGCCCCAACCATCATCTTCAATTTTTGCTACTAAAAATAAAATTAATAGTGCACGCATACCATAATAAGAGAAACGTTCCCACATTTCTGTAAAAAATAATACGAACAAGCCTATTGGATGCCCTAAAATTTCTTGTTGTTCATTTTCTTGAATATAATCTGCCATAAATTATAATTATTTAAATTGATAATACTATGAAAACACCATCAGGAAGTTCTAAAGCTTGTGTTTAAAAAAACCGTTGATGTTTTTATTTATTTTAAAAATTAGTTTGTAATAGCTTTTTTAAGTTGTTTTTTTATGACATAATCATAAACTATTAACCCAACAATTGTTGATAAGCCAATAGCCGCAATTACATACCAAATATTTCCAGGATGATATATATCCCAAATGTGGTTTGTCATTTGATCTTGTGTCATTTGTAATTTAGAAGCAGCTTCTTTATAAAATTCATTTTTTGTATAAGCTTCACTAATTTCAGGTAATTCAATGTTTTTTGAAGTTAATTCTTTTCTAATTAAACTAACTTTATCAGAAAGGTTTTGATATAAATCTCCAGTAATCCATTTCGTTAATAAGTTTGCAAAGGCAATTGGTAAAAAATATGTTCCCATATAAAGAGCCTCTTTTCCTTTCGGAGAAATTTTAGCAATATAATCAGAGAATTTTGGATTTGAAGTCATTTCACCTATGGCAAAAATTAAAATACCAAATATTGTAAAGAATACATTTGAAGTGTAAAAAGATAAAGCAATACCTATAACTGCGATAAAAATCCCAGTCATCATAGCATTAATTGGTTTCCATTTTAATATAATGGTTGAAACAATCATTTGTAAAATAACTATAAAAAATGCATCAAGATTTACAACCATCTCAGGATTAATTCCTCCATGTTTATTTTTGAAAAATTCAGCAATCCAAGGAGTGTAGTTTGATAAGGCGTCATAAAGTGGTTTTGTATTAACCCATTCTTCAATAAATACAGGTAAAGTATAGAATAATTGATTAAACATTAGCCAAAAACCAACCATTATTACAAGAAGTAAAGTCAATTTCATATCAGAAAGAGCTTCAAAAATATTTTTCAAGGACTTAATGATTGTTTTACCTAATGAATCTTCATTTTTTTCTCTGTTTGGTTCTTTGAAAAAGAAGATTACTATTATTAAGTTTATAGCTATTGCCATAGCCGCCATTATAAATACAATTTTCCAACCGTATTGATCTCTTAATTTTGCAGAAAAAAGAGGTCCAAAAAAACCACCGATATTTACCATCATATAAAACACTCCAAATCCAAAAGATGAATTTCGTTCATCTGTGGATTTTGTTACAATAGCGGAAGCAACAGGTTTAAACATAGCAGCTCCTACTGCTACAATAAGAAACATAATAAAAACAGCCGTATATGATGTAACATCTCCCATAAAATAATACCCAAAACCAAGTAATAAATAGGCAATAATTAAAGACAACTTGTAGCCTATTTTATCAGAGATTGCCCCAGTGATAATTGGTAGTAGATATAGAATGAAAGTTACGTATGACATTATTTCCCCTCTTTCAATGTGAGTGAATCCTAAACCACCATCATCTGTTGATCCTGTAAGGTATAAAGCTAAAACAGCAAATAAACCATACCAAGCCCAGCGCTCAAATAATTCCATGACACTTGCAATCCAAAAAGGTTGTGTGAATGATTTTAGAAGTCCAATAAATCCTAAATCTTTGTTTTCTGTACTCATTTTAGTATATTTAAATTATGTTTTGTTTAAATATAAGAAAGCTCAAGTAATTAATTACTTGAGCTTTCTTATATGATAATTAAATTGTGTGCATATTTTAGTGAATTCCTTTCATTGCTTTGTTTAAGAAAGGAGACAATACCACAAGGCAAAGTCCAGAACCTAACATTAACATGGTTATAAAAGGATACAATTCGAAATCATATTTATGTAAAATACTTTCTAACATACCAGCTAAATAATTACCTGCAGCAAAACTGGCCATCCATAGTCCCATTACTACTGAAACTAATTTTTTAGGTGCTAATTTTGTTATCATCGAAAGTCCAATAGGAGATAACATTAATTCACCAAGTGTTAAAACAACATAAACAATAACTAACCACCAAGGTGAAACTAAATTACCACCTTCTGCAGCATTGCTTGCTTGTGTCATAATCCAAAATGCAAAAGCACCTAAAAATAAACCAATAGCAAATTTTATAGGTGTTCTAGGATTAAATTTCATAGCATCTAATTTCAACCACATTATTGAAAATATTGGAGCGAAAATTAATATAGCAAGCGGATTAATATTTTGATACCAAGAAGCGGGTACATCCCATCCAAATAGAAGTCTATCTGTACTTTCTTTTGCAAATAAATTCATAGTACCACCAGCTTGTTCAAATCCTGCCCAAAAAGCAACATTAAAGAAAGCTAACACTAAAATTACAATCATTCTACTCCATTCAGCAGAGCCACTTGTTCCTTTAAAAATAATAGACCCAAGCCCTATAATTCCAACAGTAAACCCAATATATGTAATAATACTAGCCACATTGTCTGGCAACATTCTCCATACAAAAATTAGTATGAAAGTTGCAACTACTAATGAAATAGAATAAATAATAATATCTCTCCAGTCTTTACTATCTAATACAAATTTATCTTCGGGTGAATTTGGAGGAAGACCTTTTTGTTCTAAAGTGCTTTCTCTCATTTTTAACCAAAGAACACCTACGATCATCCCAATACTAGCAGCTAAATAACCATAACCCCAAGAAACATTTTCACCTAATGCACCAGCAATAAAAGGGCCTAAAATAGCACCTAAGTTTATTCCCATATAGAAGATGTTAAATGCTGAATCTTTTCTAGGATCATTATCATCATAAAAATCACCTACAATAGTTGAAATATTTGGCTTGAAAAAACCATTACCTATAATAAGTACACCTAAACCAAAGTTAAAAACAAAAAGGCGAGTAACTGGATCTAGTGAATGCGCCATAAAAGCACTTGCAGCCAATAAAGACTGTCCAACTGCCATTACCAATCCACCAATGTAAACCGTTTTTCGTTTTCCAAGAAATTTATCAGCAACCCAACCTCCAAGAATTGGAGTTAAATAAACTAAACCTGTGAAAATAGCATACATTGCTAATGATTGCTCCCTATTTAATCCGAAACCACCATTTGCTAATTCTGCTGTTAGATATAGTGTTAATAAAGCACGCATACCATAGTAGCTAAATCGTTCCCACATTTCTGTAGCAAAAAGCGTATAGAGTGCTTTTGGGTGTCCTGTTTTAATTGGTTTGTCAGTCATAATGATTAATTAGTTAATGAATTTTATGGTTAATATTATTGTTTTAAAAGTTCAAGATTTGATGTTCTTTTCCCTAAATTTTCTTTGATAAAACTAGTCATTTTATTATAAAGGTGAAGTCTGGTATTTTCACCTCTATAAATTCCGTGTGTTCTATCTGGGTAAATTGCTTGATCAAAAGGTTTATTAGCTTCAATTAAAGCATTAGATAACCGCATTGTATTTTGTACATGGACATTATCGTCTCCACTTCCGTGTACTAGTAAATACTTTCCTTGTAATAAGTTGGCAAAATTTAGTGGAGAATTTTCATCGTAACCACTTGGGTTTTCTTGTGGTGTTTGCATATAACGTTCTGTATAAACCGTATCATAAAAACGCCAGCTAGTTACAGGTGCAACAGCAATAGCCATTTTAAAAACATCGTTTCCTTTTAGTAAACAATTGCTAGACATAAAACCACCATAACTCCAACCCCAAATACCAATTTCATTTGCGTTAATGTACGTTCTTTTTCCTAATTCTTTTGCAGATTCAATTTGATCTTGAACTTCATATTTACCAAGCTCTTTATACGTTACTTTTTTAAATTCAACACCTTTTAAACCTGTTCCCCTTCCGTCTACACAAACAACAATATATCCTTGATCGGTTAAATGTTGAAACCAATAATCGTTTGCGCTATTCCAAGTATTGCTAACAGATTGTGAGCCAGGACCAGAATATTGAGTCATAAATAATGGGTATTCTTTACTTGAATCAAAATTAGTAGGTTTTAAAATCCAAGCGTTAAACTCACCATTTTTAGTTGTAAGAGTAAAGAATTCTTTTTTTGCTAAGTTGTATTCTTCTAATTTTTTAGAAAGCTTTTTATTGTTTAAAATTTCTTTTAATTTTTCTCCTTTACCATTATGAAGTGTGTAGATTGTTGGTGTAGTAGCATCTGAAAAAGTATTGATAAAATAGGCTGAATTTTTACTAAAAGAAGCATTATTTGTTCCTGAAGCATTGGTTAAACGTTTTTTATTTTTTCCGTTTAAATTAATAACGTAAATAGTTCTATTTATTGAGCCATCTTCAACCGATTGGTAATAAACAGTATTTGTTTTTTCGTTGATAGTGTAAAACTTAGTTATTTCCCAATTTCCACTAGTAACTTGATTGATTAGTTTTCCATTTTTAGCATAATGATAAATATGATTAAACCCATCTTTTTCACTAGTCCAAATAAAACTGTTGTCTTTTAAAAAAGTTAAATTATTATGAATATTAACATAAGTATCACTCTTTTCATTCAAAACTACATTTACTGAAGAATTTGATGCGTTAATAAAAAATAAGTTTAAATTATTTTGTCGACGATTTAGTGTAGTTGCACATAAAATATTTGTATTACTTGTCCATTTAAACCTAGGAAGGTATTCATATTCTCCAAGATCAACTTTTGAAGTAGTTGTTGCTTCAACATTGTAAATATGAAGTGTAACAATTGCATTTTTTTCGCCCGCTTTTGGATATTTAAAAACTTGTTGTGTAGGGTACAATTCTTTTCCTGTAATATCCATGGAGAATGTTGGAACTTCAGTTTCGTCAAAACGTAAAAAGGCAATATTTTTACTGTCTTCACTCCATTTAAAAGCTTTTACAAAGCCAAATTCTTCTTCATAAACCCAATCAGCAATTCCATTTATAATAAAATTCTTTTTCCCGTCAAAAGTTACTTGGGTGATTGTATTGTTTTCTAAATTTTTAATAAAAATATTATTATTTTTAGCGTAGGCTACCTTTTTACTATCAGGAGAAAAAGTAGGTTCTTGAATTTTGTCTTCATCAATTAATTTTAAAGTTTTTGAAGCAATATCGTAAGCATAAAAAACACCTAAACTAGAACGTCTATATATTGGTTCAGTATCAACACCTAAAATTAACTTTGTTTCATTATTATTGAATGAATAGCTTTCAAAATATTTTAAATCATCTAAATCTTTACTATCAACAATAGTTTCAACTTTTTCTAAAGTTGCATAACTATATTTATCAACTGTGGTGCTTTGTGATTGTTTATTAAAGTTTTGCAAAGTGTAAAAATCACCATTCATAGAATTAAATGAGTTCATACGCTCAGTTCTAAACGTATCATCCCAAATTTCTTCAATTGCAATATCTTTTTTTTGTGCTGTTGCTAAAGTACTTATAGCTATAAAAACAAGAAATATTTTTTTCATTAATTATGATATCTTAAAATAAATGTCAAGTTTAAGAAAAATTTAGCAAAATAGACCTGAATATTATCATAAAATTAACAATATACAAAGACATGGTAATTTACTATTAATAATTTACCTTTGCTTCATTCTAAAAATTTATAATATTTATGGCTAAAACCGTTCATGGATTTTCAAAGTTTACAAAGTTAGAAAAGGTAAACTGGTTAGTATCAGCTTTTTTTAATGATGATGTGAAAGTTAAACAGATTTTAATGCAATATTGGAACTCAAATCCACTGTTGCAAGATTTGCATGACGATTTTATTGAAAACACCATTTCTAACTATTATTTACCATATGGAATTGCGCCTAATTTTGTAATTAACGGAAAAGAGTATGCAATACCAATGACTATTGAAGAAAGCTCAGTAGTTGCTGCAGCATCTTTAGTTGCAAAATTTTGGAGTACACGAGGAGGTTTTAAAGCTGAAGTAATTTCAACTACAAAAATTGGACAAATACATTTTATGTATGAAGGTGATGAGGTTGAACTTCAAAATTATGTTGCTTCAAAAAAAGAAGATTTTTTTAGAGTAACAGAAGATATCACCAAAAATATGTGCAAGCGTGGCGGTGGTATTTTAAATATTGAATTGCGTAATAAAACTTCTGAATTAAAAAATTACTATCAATTGCACGTAACTTTTGAAACTGTTGATAGTATGGGTGCAAATTTTATAAATTCTTGTTTAGAAGCCATAGCTAGTGAGTTTAAAAAAGAAGAGATACAAATAGTGATGTGTATTTTATCTAATTATGTTCCAGATTGTTTGGTGCGTGCTGAGGTAAGTTGTAAAGTAGATGATTTATATGCTGAAAATTCAGAAGAATTGGCACAAAAATTTATACAAGCAATTCAAATTGCAAATGCAGAGCCGCATAGAGCGGTAACTCATAATAAAGGAATTATGAATGGAGTTGATGCAGTGGTAATGGCAACAGGAAATGATTTTAGAGCTATTGAAGCTGGCGCACATGCATATGCTTCGCGAAGTGGAAAATACAAGAGTTTAACCAATGCTACTATTGAAGATGGAATTTTCAAATTTTGGATTGAAATTCCTTTGGCTTTAGGAACTGTTGGCGGATTAACTTCGTTACATCCTTTATCAAAATTATCGTTAAAATTATTAGGTAATCCTTCAGCAAAAGAACTTATGGAAATTATAGCAGTCGCTGGATTGGCTCAAAATTTTGCAGCCTTAAGAGCGTTAACAACGACTGGGATTCAAAAAGGACATATGAAAATGCATTTAACAAATATTATTAAGCAATTAGGTGCAAGTGAAGAAGAAAAGTCTTTTTTAATCAATTATTTCGAGAACAAAACAGTGACGCACAATGCGGTTGTTGAAGCTTATAATAAGTTAGTTGAAAACAAATAATTAATCGGTGGCTGAGCGGAGTCGAATCCAATGCACTATGGGAAAAGGAACTGTTTACATATTAGAATGTTGTGATGGAACTTTTTATACTGGAAGTACTAAAGATTTGGAACTTAGAATGAATCAACATCAAAACGGAATTGGGACAAAATATACAGCAAGACGATTGCCTGTAAAATTGCTTTATTCTGAAGAATTTACAACAATATCTGAAGCTTTTTATAAAGAAAAACAAATACAAGGCTGGAGTAGGAAAAAGAAAGAGGCACTTATAAAAAATAAAATGGAAAGTTTGCCTAGGTTATCAGAATGTAAAAATGAAACTCATTATTCTAATAAAAAGGCTTCGACTCCGCTCAGTCACCAGAAAGAAAAAAATAACTGATGAAAGAATTTTACAGCAACGGAAAATTATTATTAACAGGAGAATATTTTGTGCTTGATGGCGCAAAATCTTTAGCCGTTCCAACAACTTGCGGGCAAGATTTGGTTATTGAACCAATAAATGAACCACAATTAATTTGGAATAGTTTTACAAATGAGGGAAAATGTTGGTTAGAAGCCATTTTTGATTTACCAAAATTACGTTTAGTTAGTGCTACTTTTGATTCAGAAAAAGATGGAGGAAACGATAAACTAGCAGAAAATTTAAAGGAAATAGTACTTCAAGCTCAAAAGTTAAATCCTGCTTTTTTAAATTCAGAAAAAGGGTTTAATGTGAAAACAAACCTTACTTTTCCTAAAAATTGGGGATTGGGAACTTCTTCAACTTTAATTAATAATATTGCTAATTGGGCAACTATAAATCCATACGAGTTGTTAAAAACTACTTTTGGAGGTAGTGGTTATGATATTGCTTGTGCACAAAATAATACGCCAATTATATATATTAAAAAAGGAATAAATCCATTAATTGAAAAGGTGAATTTCAATCCTTCATTTAAAGAGGATTTATATTTTGTGTATTTAAACAAAAAGCAAAATAGTAGAGAAGGTATCAAAAGGTTTCATGAGTTAAAAGGAAATTTAACTTCTGAAGTACAACAAATATCAGTTTTAACTAATGAATTTTTGTTGTGTAAAAATTTAGTTGATTTTGAAAAGTTATTAATTGAACATGAGCAAATAATCTCTAAGACAATTCAATTAAAACCTGTACAAGAAGAACTGTTTTCTGATTATTTCGGGCAAACAAAAAGCTTGGGTGCTTGGGGAGGCGATTTTATTTTAGCTACAGGAAATGATAATACACCTAACTATTTTAAACAAAAAGGATTTGAAACGGTGATTCCTTATTCAAAATTGATTTTATAAAATACAATGAAGAAAAAACTTATAATTATTGGAGGTGGAGCAGCAGGTTTTTTTGTCGCAATTAATGCCGCAGAAATGAACCCTGAATTAGAAGTGTTAATTTTAGAAGGGAGTAACAATGTGTTGCAAAAAGTGAAAGTAAGTGGAGGTGGAAGATGCAATGTAACGCATGCTTGTTTTACACCAAATGAATTGGTTGAGTTTTATCCGAGAGGAAAAAAAGAATTGCGTGGGCCATTTCACCAATTTATGACTGGAGATACTATGGAATGGTTTGAAAATAGAGGAGTTTCTTTAAAAATTGAAGATGATAATAGGGTTTTTCCTGAATCAAATTCATCACAAACTATTATAGATTGTTTTTTAGAAAGTGCTAAAAATGCAGGCGTAAAAGTGCAAAAAAGTACACGTGTTGATTCTATTGAAAAAAACGAAGAAAAGTTTATTATAAAAACGAATTCAAAAGAATTTATAGCCGATTATTTGTTGGTTGCTTCAGGGAGTAATGCTAAAGTTTGGTCTATGCTCGAAGGTTTTGGACATACTATTGTTAAATCTGTACCTTCATTATTTACGTTTAATATTGAGGATAAAAGATTGCAAGATATTCCTGGAAGTTCAGTTCCAAAAGCTTCTGTAAAAGTGTTAAATTCAAAGTTAAGAGAGCAAGGTCCTTTATTAATTACTCATTGGGGATTAAGCGGTCCAGGAATTTTAAAACTGTCGGCTTGGGGAGCTTTGGAATTATATGAAAAAGATTACCAGTTTGAAATTGAAGTAAATTGGTTGTCTAAAAAATTTGAAACAGTATTAGATTTCTTAAAATCTGAAAAGAAACAGAATTCAAAAAAACAAGTTATTTTACGGTCTGTTTTTGAAGAAATTTCAAAACGACTTTGGGAAAAGTTTGTAATTGCTGCCAATATTTCAGCTAATACTCAATGGGCACAATTAAATAACAAACAATTAGAAGGTTTAGCAAAACAACTTACACAAAGTGTTTTTAATGTAAATGGGAAAAGTACTTTTAAAGATGAATTTGTAACAGCTGGTGGGATTAATTTAAAAGAAATTAACTTCAAACGTTTTGAAAGTAAACTACATAAAAATTTATTTTTTGCGGGGGAAGTTTTAAATATAGATGCGGTTACAGGTGGATTTAATTTTCAAAATGCGTGGACTGGTGGTTGGATTGTTGCCAATGCAATTTCTGATTTATAGATGGAGAAAATAAAGATTCGTTATAAACGGATGCATCTTAGGTGGAAATTTATTTTCGGGTTGTTTTGGTTAATTCTAGGAGCTATATCCATCACAAATAATCCTGAAAACTATTTTAATTATGGGTATTTAATAGCATCACTTTTTTATTTTGTAAATTATTTTTTTAAAAGTAAAAATCAATATTTGACTTTTGATAATGATTCAATTACATTAAATAATTTTATTTCACAAAGAATTAGTTTAGCTGATTTAAATCAAATTAAAAAAGATGGAAGGAACTATATTTTTCAATCAGAAAAAAGTGAATTGCGAATTAATACAAGGTTAATTGATAAAAATTCACTCAAAGACCTAAAGGTGATTTTGAAAAATTTAAATACTAAAAACTAAGCCAATTGCCCTCTGTGAGGTTTTAATGCATCTCTGTAAGTTTTCATATCAACTTCATCAATAATTATAAATGCAATTGTGTGCATTTCTGATAAAACAGTGAAATCAATTTCATAAAAATGAAGTTTTTCAATTACTGCAAACTCTTTTAAATGAATACAATGGTGTTCAGCTATTTTTTGTGAAATTGAGCCTTTAAAATCCCAAATTAGTTTTAATTTTCTGTTCAATTTCTATGAATTTAATTATGACTAATATAAATAAGTAAATCGCCTTTTTCAACAGAAATTTGCACTTCATTTTTAGAAGCTTTATTTCTAGCTCCAATGCGTTCTCCAAAGGTTAGCGTTTCATTTTTAATAGGATACAATAATCCTTCTGTAAGTACACCACTAGCAATTGGAAGCGGAATTAATGAAATATTTTTTCCAATTATATTTGTTAAGTAGATGCTTTCTTTAATAAAAAAGTATTTACCAAAATCATCAAAAAAAGTGATGTTTAAGCCAAGTTTCCATTGTAACGCTGTACTAATATTGCCTAAAAAATGGTCGTGCTCTTTTCCACTTCCACCATATATATCAATATGGTAAAAACCACGGTGTTTTAAAATCTGTAACGCTTTTTCAAAATCAGTAAAATCCTGATTAGGTGTGTTTATAACTTCAATTGACGTTGGTATTGAGTTGATAGAATCAAAATCACCAGTAACCAAATCTGGAATAATATTATTAGCTTCAAAAAAGTTATACGCACCATCAATAGCGCAAACAATATCATATTGTGATAAATCTGGTAAACTTGTAGGTTTTAAACCGTTTAGTAAAATAAATGCCTTTTTCGTTTTCATAGACTACAAAAATAATGAAAAAGACAATATAAAATTATTTTTCTGTTTGAAGTCTTTTAAGTCGCTCTTTATAAGACTTATTTCCGCTTAAATCATAAGCTTTTGAAACATACTTTATAGCGTTTGGAATATCATTTTGAGATTCATAATATTCAGCTAAAGAATCATATGAGTTGGCACTTTTTGGATAATACTTGACACCCATTTCAAAAAATAGCTTTGCTTTTTTTGGAGCTCCCATTTGCATATTCATATAGCCGTAACCATTAAACAGTTCTTCAATCATTGGAGGTACAGAATACCCAAAATTCTTAGCGTAAATTTTTTCTTGCTTGTTTAATAATTCAGTTAATTCTTCAACGGTAGTTTCTGGATTGTTATATTTTGGTGGGTTTTTAAATTGAAACCAATTAAAAAGAAAAACCAAACCATCTCTCATTGAGGGTAATGGTACTGTCATATGTAAGTCTTCAGGATACACATTCCAAGCGAAGTTTAGCCCACTTTCTTTATGAGATTCAACAAAGTTTGAAAATGCAACAATTGAGCGAGGAAACAATGTAAATTCTGATGTGTTTTTTGTTAAATTATCTACGGTAACAGTTTCATCCCACATATGTAATTGTTCTGCAGACATTGAAACAAAAAGAGATTTTTCTTTGAAGTTTTCTGAAACCAATTTCTCCTGCGCTTGTTTTAATAATTTTTGGTTGTCCCAATCTAAACTTGGGTCAATGGCAATGTAATTTTTAAAAAAACTATTGTGGTTAATTAGCATGTTTATGGTAAACAACCCAGCATATGAATGCCCAATTAATGTTCTGTAATTTGTGGTTGGGTAAGTTTTATCAATATAAGGAATCAATTCATTTTCAATGTATTTTGTGAATTTTTCAGCTCCGCCAGTATCCTGGTTAAATTTAGCTCCATGTCTCATTTTTATTTGAGAAGTTGTTAAATCTCTTGTTCTATTTGTTTGGTTTGAGATTCCAACCAAAATCATGTGAGGTAAATAATGACCTAAATAATTTTCATAAACCGTTTCCAAATTTTTTAATAGTACTTTTCCGTCTAAAATATATACAACTGGATATTTTTCTGAACTGTTTGGGTTGTAATTCTCAGGAAGCTGAACCCAAAATTGTTTTTGCTCTTCAAAAGTTTTTGAATAGAGACTATCTTTTGAAGCAATTGTATTTATATACAATTCATTTGTAGTTGATTGTGCAATTCCGCGATGAGCATTACCTAATAAAAGTACTATTGATACTAAATAAATGAAGTGTTTTATCATTTTTTAAATTTTGAGTTAGTTTAGAGTGTTTTTTAATGAATATTCGATTGATAATAATCACTCCATAAATTGTATAAAAAATGTGAAATACTTCAATACTTCACATTTTTTAATTGTTTCTAGTTAATAAATTACTTTTTTGAAAGTGTTAAAATTATAATTCCAACACGAGCAATTAAGAAAGTAATCATTCCAAAAACGGGACTTAACAACGCAATTTTTAGTCCTGCAGCTAAAACAGAAGGAGAAATGTCTCCAGCTATTTGAATTGAATCAAAAGCACCAATTAGTCCTATCATTTGTCCTAAAAATCCCCAAACCAGTGCAAATAAACTAATATGACTTATTAATTTTTGTATTTTGCCTTCAGCATCACCTTTAATCAGCGCTTTTACAATTAATGCTATACAAATTAGGAGCATTGCAAAAGTTGGATAAGAAAAAGTAGCTCCACCATCGTTTAATAAATTTAAAAATAAAAGTTTCATAAATAATGTTTTTAGTGTTAATATTTTTCAAAGATATTTTGATGTTAACTACTATTTATTTAATTGCGGTAGTTTACAAAAAGAGAATTAAAAACAACTTGTTTATAGGTTCTTTTGGTAAATAAGTTATAATAAAGGTCAAATATCGTTACTTTTTTGAATTTCATCGCAAAAGCATTTAATTTTGTTAATAAAAATAGATATTGCAGAACATATGAAAATACCAAAAGTGGTTTTTAAATATAGTGTTGAGGTAATTTTACACCTAATATTTTGGGGAGTAGTGTATTTCTTTTATACCTATTTTTTAGGTTATGGAAGTAATAATACCAACTATGTAAACAGGTTTTCAGCATTTTTAATGCCTATAACAATTGGTATTAGTTACTTTTTTTTATACTTCTTGATTCCTAACTATTTATTAAAACGAAAACGTATTTTATTTTTATTATATAGTACGTATACATTTATTATATCGGTATTTTTAATTATTCTTTCTATATTATATGGATTGGTTTTTTTAATAGAGTTAAATTCTAATGATGCTTCTCCATTAACAAAAACATTACCTTTTATAGTTTTTGGTGTGTATTTTGTCGTTTTAATTGTTGTTTCGTTAAGTTTAATAAAGCACAATTATAATTCAATAGTAAATAATGAAAACCTGAAGAACAAAATATTAGAAACACAATTGCAAATAAAAGATCAGGAATTACGGTTTTTGAAAATGCAAATTCACCCTCATTTTTTGTTTAATTCATTAAATACAATTTATGGTTTTGCTTTGAAAAAAAAGGATGAGGCTCCTGAGATGATTTTAAAATTATCTAATTTATTAGATTACATTTTATACCAAATAGAAAAGCCTCAAGTTTTTTTAAAAGACGAAATAAATCATATACTAGATTATGTTTCGCTCGAAAAAATGCGTTTTCACGATACACTTGAAGTTAAAACAATTATTGACGTATCTAATAATACTATTCAAATAGCTCCAATGTTGTTAATCCCTTTTGTTGAAAATGCCTTTAAACATGGAGATATTG
>NZ_WTAR01000093.1 GCF_013139515.1 Lutibacter sp. | reverse complement strand
GCGATGATTTAGAGGAAGCCATTACGGTGAATAACACTTCAGATATTGTATTAACAAAAACGGTAGATAATTCGACACCAAATGAGGGTGATATTGTAACATACACAATTACAGTGACTAATAAAGGATCAGCATTAGCGACTAATTTAGTAGTTACAGATGTTTTACCGGTAGGATTAAGTTATGGTTTAATGATACCAAGTTCAGGATCTATCACGGGAGTTGGAGTTTGGTCAGTTGGCAGTTTAGCAGTTGGAGCAACAGAAACTATCACTATAGAAGCTTTGGTAGGAGTAGGTACAAGCGGACAAGTGTTAACCAATACGATTAGCAATACGCAAGATCAAACGGATACGAATACTTCACCAGATGATCCAACGGCAACAATTACGGTAACAAGCTCAGATTTGGTAACGGTAAAAACGGTAGATGATTTAACACCAAATGAAGGTGATTTAATAGCGTATACATTAACGGTAACTAATAACGGTTTAAATGATGCAACAACTGTTAGTTTAACAGATAATTTACCAGTTGGTGTAAGCTATGCAAGTCATTCTACAGCAAGCGGAATTTTTAATAGTGGTTCAGGAATTTGGACTATTGGTAGTATTGCTAATGGAACAACAGTTACTTTAACAATAAACGCTACGGTTAATCCTGAAACAGGAGGAACAAGTATTACAAATTACACCACAGCAGCCCAGGGAGATCAAACAGATCCAACAATGGTGGGAGATGTATTAGAAGCAACAATAGATGTGATAAATGAAGCTGATATTGTATTGACAAAAACAGTAGATAATGCCACTCCAAATGAAGGAGATACAGTAACTTATACGGTAACGGTAACCAACAATGGATTAGCGGCAATCACAAGTTTAGTGATAACAGACAATCTTCCAGGAGGCTTAACTTATGGAACAGTGACACCAAGTATTGGTACTTGGACCTCACCAAATTGGGATATAGGTACTTTAGCATCAGGAGCAACAGAGTCAATTACTATAGAGGCAGTTGTAGGAACAGGAACGCGAGGTCAAGTATTGGTAAACACAGTAATTAATACGCAAGATCAGGATGATTCTAACCATACATTAGATGATCCAACGGCAACAATTACAGTTACAAGTGTAGATTTGATTACCACCAAAACAGTAAGTGATGCTACGCCAAATGAAGGAAATTTAATTACGTATACTATTACAGTAACAAATACACCAGGCGGAAGTGATGCTACGGGCGTTTATTTAACAGATAATTTACCAGTAGGAGTAACTTATGTGAGTCATTCAACAGTCTTTGGTACTTATAACACCGGTTCAGGATTATGGGATATAGGTAATTTAGTAGAAGGAGCAACAGCTACCTTGTTAATTAATGCTACGGTAGATCCAGGTACAGTTGGATTAACAATAACAAATACTACGACAGATGTATTAGCAGATCAGGCAGATGTAGATATGACTAATAATTCAGGTAGTGTGGATATTGTACCAGTAGCTATTATAGATTTAAGTTTAACAAAAACAATAGTAGGAGATATTACCTCCCCATTAGTAGGAGATGTAATTACATTTGAAATAAGAGTGGCTAATGAGGGACCAACAACAGCCACAGGTGTTGAAGTAACAGAGCTTTTACCATCAGGGTATAGTTTTGTGAATTATAGTTCAACAATAGGGACTTATGATCCATCAACAGGGTTATGGAATTTAGGTTTTATAGAAACTGGAAACACAGCAGTATTATTAGTAGATGTTACTGTATTAGAAAGTGGTGACTATTTAAATTGTGCAGAAATCACTGCAGCCAATGAAGATGATATAGATTCCACACCAAATAGTGGAGATGATGGAGAAGATGATTATGATTGTGCAGTAACCTTACCAAATAATAATGCAGAGTTAAGTATTACCAAAACGGTAGTAGCTAATAATGTAAATCCAATGGTAGATACAGAAGTAACCTTTGAGATACGAATTACCAATAATGGACTAGTAGATGCGACAGAGGTTTTAGTTTCTGATTATTTACCAACAGGTTATAGTTTTGTAAATTACAGTTCAACAATAGGAACTTACAGTGAAGTAAGTGGTTTATGGACTGTTGGTACTATTTTAAATGGAGAGACAGAAGTCTTGTTAATTGATGTAGATGTAAACACAACAGGTGTGTATGAGAATTGCACAAAAATTGAAAGTTTACGACAAATAGATCTAGATTTATCAAACAATGAAGATTGTGCATCAACAGATCCAATAGCAGTGATTGATTTAGAGTTAACAAAAGACGTTGATATTTTAGAGCCTTATGCAGAGACTAATGTTGACTTTACTATTGTTGTAACTAACAATGGACCAAGTGATGCTACGGGCGTTGAAGTAACAGATTTACTACCATCGGGTTATACTTTTGTAAGTTCATCAGCAACTACAGGAACGTACAATGAAGTTTCAGGATTATGGACTGTAGGTACTATAGTAAGTGAGACTTCAGAAACATTAACAGTAACGGCTTATGTATTACCAATAGGAGATTGGGCCAATGTAGCAGAAGTAACATCGGCTACGGAGTTAGATTTAGACTCTACACCGGGTAATAATGACATTTATGAAGATGATCAGGATCAGGGAACTACGGCACCAATAATCTTATTAACGGTACCAGAAGGATTTTCACCAGATGGTGATGGTACGAATGATACTTTTGAGATAGAATTTTTAGAAGTGTTGTATCCAAACTTCAGTATGGAAATTGTGAACAGGTATGGTAATATAGTGTATGAGTACAAACACAATGGAGATCCAGGTACAGTACCAACTTGGTGGAATGGATTCTCAGATGGGAGATGGAATTTAAACAGTTTAGAGTTACCAGTAGGAACGTATTTCTACACCATTTACTTTAACAATGATGAGCGTAAACCACAAACAGGTTGGGTTTATTTAAGAAGATAAAAAATAAGAATACTATTTAGGAGGGAGAAAAAAACAGCTCCCTCCAATTAAATTTTTTAAGCAAAGTTTATGAAAAAAATAAAATTACTTTTAGGCGTTTTCGCTTTACTGTCCACGGTATTCGTTTTCGGTCAGCAAGACACTCAGTACACCCAGTATATGTACAATATGAATGTTTTAAACCCGGCCTATGCAGGATCCAAAGGGATTACAAGTATCGGGTTGTTAGGAAGATCTCAATGGGTAGGAGTAGATGGAGCACCACAAACGGTAACAATGTCTATACACTCACCTATAGGAAATCAGGTAGGGTTAGGATTTTCTGTAATCCATGATGAGATAGGACCTGTAAAGGAAGACAATGTGTATGTAGATTTTTCATATACCATTAACACCTCTGAAGAAGGGCGATTAGCCTTTGGATTAAAAGGAGGGGTTACATTTTTAGATGTACGCGAACGAATAGTAGTTGATCCAGATGATTTAAACGTGCCGATTCATCAAACCTCTCCAAATTTTGGAGCCGGACTTTATTATTACACCAATAAATTTTATGTGGGATTATCAGCGCCTAATTTTTTAGAAACACGCCATTTAGAGAATGATGGAGGACAATCAAGTTCAGCAAAGGAGAAAATGCATTATTTTTTAACATCAGGTTATGTGTTTGATATTAATGACAATTTAAAATTAAAACCCTCAACAATGATAAAGGCTACCTCAGGAGCACCTATATCTGTTGATATCTCCACTAATTTACTAGTAGAAGATCGTTTTGAATTTGGTTTATCGTACCGTTTTGATGATTCAATAAGTGGTATGTTAGGATTTAATGTGAACGAAGATTTTAGAATTGGATATGCTTATGACCATACGGTATCTGGTTATGGAGAATTTAATTCAGGATCACACGAGGTATTATTACTGTTTGATTTTAATAGAAGAAATGTAAAGAGTCCAAGATTCTTTTAATATAAAAAGGCAAGAGAAATGAAAAAAATTACTTTAATACTACTATTATTTAGTGTTTCAATACTAGCGCAAGAGGCAAGTTATAAGATAAAAAATGTTTCTTCTAACACGAAGTACCAAGATTTTGGAGTTAGTTATTATGGAGAAAACACGGCAGTATTTGCATCCTCAAGAAAAGACAAATCGATACGAAAACGCGTATGGCTTATCAACAATCAGCCATTTTTGGAATTGTATAAGGGATCTATAGGAGAAACGGGCGATATTACAGGCGTGAAACGTTTTTCAAAAGTATTGAATACAAAATTCCACGAATCTAACGTAACGTTTACCAAAGATTTAAACACCGTTTATTTTACAAGAGATAACTATGTAAACAAAAGAGTAAAGAAAGACACTACGGGAATGATTTTAAATCAGCTATATAAAGCACAAGTAGGAGAAGATGGAGAGTGGACTAGTATAGAGCCTATGCCCTTTAATAGTGATAATTACCAAACAGGTCATCCGGTATTAAATGCTGCAGAAGACAAATTATACTTTGTATCAGATATGCCAGGAGGTTATGGAGTCACAGATATTTATGTTGTAGAGATAAAATCAGACGGAACCTTTGGAGAACCACAAAATTTAGGAGCTTCAGTAAACACTTCTAAATCAGAGATGTTTCCATTTATCGACCAAAATAATATATTGTATTATGCCTCAAATGGATTTGCAGATACCAAAGGAGGATTAGATGTATATGCTACCAAGTTAGGAAAAAACAACAGCTATCACGAGCCACAAAATTTAGGGTTCCCAATAAATAGTAATAGAGACGATTTTAGTTTTGTAAAAAAGCAAGGAAGTAAAACGGGTTATTTTTCATCAAATAGACCAGGAGGAAAGGGCGATGATGATATTTATTCTTTTGAAGAATTAGCACCTGTAAGTTTTGCTTGTACACAAGTAATAGCCGGAGTTGCAAGAGATAAGAATAGTGGCGCATTGTTACCAGGAACTTTAGTTAGTTTATACAAAGGAGAAGAAAAAGTGGAAAGTAGTATTGTTGGCACCGACGCTATTTTTAGTTTTAGAGTAGCTTGTGAAGCTACTTATAAAGTAGTAGGGACCAAGGAGAATTACAAGGAAGATTTTAAAGGCGTTGTAACAACAGATAAAGATGATTTAAAGTTAGATGTATCGTTGCATTTAGAGCAAGCAGATTTTATCACCGTACGAGGACATTTAATGATCAATATCAATCCGATATATTTTGATTTAGACAAATCAGAGATCAGAGATGATGCCGCAATAGAGTTAGGGCGAGTGGTAGAGATTATGATTAAATACCCAGGATTAGTAGTTCAAATAGGTTCGCATACAGATAGTAGAGCGCCAGATAGTTACAACTGGGCATTATCAAACCGCAGAGCTATTTCAACAACAGGTTGGATTGTAAAAAAAGGGATAGATAAGAATAGGATTTTTGGCGGTGGATATGGAGAGACAGAATTGGTAAATCGTTGTTCAAATGGCGTTAAGTGTACCGATGAGGAACATCAGTTAAACAGACGAACAGAGTTTATTATTGTAAACCCGGGGGTGGTGAAATAACAACAATCATACATCAATAAATTAACAACAAAAAGTCGCTTTTAGCGGCTTTTTGTTGTTAATAACATTAGTGATTTAAAACAAAATAGTCTTTTTTTTTATTTTGACTATCGTAAAGCTAAAATTATTATTATATTTGTTATGTATAAGATTAACGTTTAGATATTTAACAATGGTTTAGGTATTTATAAAACCCTTTAGTTATCTTATAACCTCAATATAAAGAATATGGAACAAAATTATTCGAATAGAAAACCCCGGTTTAGTCACAAATCTTTTTTTAAATTACTTATTTTAACAATTTGCTTTTTATCATTTAACAAGACTGTAATTGCGCAAGATTATGCTTTAGTAACAGTTACAGGTGTTTATACAGGTAATGAGCAAAGCTTTACAATATTTAAAGTAAAATCTCAAGATATACCCTCACTTGCTTATATAAAAGCTCAAAAAATTGGAGGTCCACAAACTGGTTTTTTTTCAAGAAGTGGAGATAATATTAGGTATACTTCAATGTCTAAAGTTAAAGGAATGCCTGGTAATAAAAGTAGAATTAGATTTTCCTTTTTGCAAGCAGATAAAAGAACACCAATTTTATTGAATAAATTTAGGTTTATAATTAATGATATTGATGGACCTATGAATGAATCTTTGGCAACAAAATGTACGGCAGGTGTTAGATTTGTAGGAACTTCAGATAGAACAAATTTAATAATTGACAATCAACCACCCGATTTAAATGCAAGTGGTTCTGTTAATGAAGAAGAAGGAGCTACAAGTAGAGTTATGTTTGAGTTTAAAGATGTAAATGTTGTTGAATTTGATAATTACGGGAATGATGGTTATTTTAAAGATTTTGATTTAAATGATGATTATCCTATTTCAACCCCATTATATGTTGAATGTATTGATGTTATTGGTAAATACTCAACAGATTTTAAGAGTAATGGGAAAGAAGTAATTATTGATACAGACCCAATTTATTTTGATAGAGATAGTTATTATATTAGACATGATGCTGCTACCGAATTAGATAAAGTAGTTACTATTTTAAATAGATACCCTAAATTAACTATTGAAGTAAGATCTCATACAGATTCTAGAGCTGAAGATGATTATAATATTGAATTATCTAATAAAAGAGCTGTTTTTTCTGTTAACTGGATTGTTAATAAAGGAATTAATCCTGATAGAATTAAAGGGGTAGGTTTTGGAGAAACTAAACTGAAAAATAAATGTTCAAATGGTGTAAAATGTTCTGAAGAACAACACCAATTAAATAGAAGAACTGAGTTTGTTATTTTAAATTAAATACTTTAAATAGTAGCTTTACTCAAAAGTATAAATCAACAAAGCCGATGTTAACATTGGCTTTGTTGATTTATAAAAGGTAATAACTTATAATTCAAATCCTAAGTTAACACCTAAATTTTCGGCAATTAATTTGCTAATTCTAGATTTTAATTGAGGAATTTTTATTTTTTCAACCACATCATTTCCAAAAGCATAAAGTAATAATGCTATTGCTTCATTTTTAGGAATACCTCTAGACTGCATATAAAATAATGCATCCTCATCTAGTTGGCCAATAGTACAACCGTGAGAACATTTAACATCATCAGCAAAAATTTCTAACTGCGGTTTTGCGTTAATAGTTGCTCCATTATCAATTAAAATATTGTTGTTTTGTTGAAAAGCATTTGTTTTCTGAGCTGCTTGTTGTACAATTACTTTACCATTAAAAACACCCGTAGATTTATCAGCATAAATACCTTTGTATAACTCATGACTTTCACAATTTGGAAATTTATGATTTACTAAGGTGTGATTATCTACGTGTTGTTTGTTGTTTAAAATTGAAATCCCATTTAAATTAGAAGTGATATGTTCTCCTTCTTGGTAAAATTCAAGATTGTTTCTTGTCATTTTTCCACCAAAAGAATACGTGTGAACTGAAGCAACGCTTTGCATTTTTTGAGAAACAAAAGTACTATCTATTAGTGAAGAATTCTCTGTGTCATTTTGAATTTTATAATAATCAACAATAGCTCTTTTATGAACAAAAATCTCAGTTACAGAATTAGTAAGTGTTGTATTTTTTGATAAATTTTGATGACGTTCAATAATTTGCACATGTGAATTTTCACCTACTACTACCAAGTTTCTAGGTTGAAGCATAACCTCTTTTTCACTTCCAGTAGAAAAATTTAGTATTTGAATTGGTTTTGGAACAATAGTATTTTTTGGAATATTAATAAACGCGCCTTCTTTGGTAAAAGCAGTGTTTAAATCAGACAAACTATTGTTTTCTTTTGCAATGGTATTGAAATAATTATCAATCACCATTTTATATTTTGGCCTTGTTAAAGCCGAAGATATTACACAAACATCACATTCATCATGAGTTGTATCAGATAAAAAAGAACTAAATACACCATCAATAAAAATTAAAGTGTACGATTCAATTTCATTAATTAAATAGTCTTTTATATTTTTAAACCCAACAGCATCATTTGTTATTGGGAAAAGACTAAAATCGTGTTTTAATAACGGTTTTAGATTTGTGTATCTCCATTCTTCATCTTTTTTTGAAGGGAAACCTTCATCTTCAAAATTTTGAATAGCCTTTAACCTAATATCGTGTACATTTGAATCTAGGTCTAAACCGCCTTTGTTTTCAAACGCTAAAAATGAAGAAACTAATTTTTCTTTTAAATCCATTTTATATAGTATTCAGTATCAGTTTTCAGTTGTTTACTGCAACTGCTTACTCCATTAAGTATTATTTATTTAAGCCAGTCGTAACCCTTTTTCTCTAATTCTAAAGCTAGTTCTTTACCGCCAGATTTAACTATCTTTCCATTGTGTAAAACATGCACAAAATCTGGAACAATATAATCTAATAAGCGTTGATAATGTGTAATAACAACAACTGCATTATCCTTACTTCTAAGTTTATTTACACCATTGGCAACAACTTTTAAAGCATCAATATCTAAACCAGAATCAGTCTCATCTAAAATGGCTAATTTTGGTTCAAGCATTGCCATTTGAAAAATTTCATTACGTTTTTTTTCTCCACCAGAAAAGCCTTCATTTAATGAACGTGATAAAAACTTTCTATCCATTTCTAAAAGCTCAGATTTTTCACGAATTAATTTCAGCATATCTTTCGCTGGAAGATCTTCTAAACCGTTTGCTTTTCTTTTTTCATTAATTGCAGTTTTAATAAAATTTGTTGTTGTTACACCAGGTATTTCAACAGGGTATTGAAAAGATAAAAAGATACCTTTATGAGCTCTTTCTTCAGGAGCTAATTCCAATAAACTTTTATTATCTAACAGTACATCACCTTCGGTTACTTCATATGTTTCATTTCCAGCAATTACTGAGGATAGTGTACTTTTTCCCGATCCGTTTGGACCCATGATTGCGTGAACTTCTCCTGCATTAATAGATAGGTTAATACCGTTTAAGATATTTTTATCGTCAATTCCTGCATGTAAATTTTTTATTTCTAACATGTTTTTATTTTTTATCCTACAGATCCTTCTAAACTAATTTCTAATAATTTTTGTGCTTCAACAGCAAACTCCATTGGTAATTTATTTAATACTTCTTTACTAAAACCATTTACAATTAATGCAATGGCTTTTTCAGTATCTATACCTCGTTGGTTACAATAAAATAATTGGTCTTCACCAATTTTACTTGTAGTTGCTTCGTGCTCTATTTGAGCTGAGTTATTTTTACATTCTATATATGGAAACGTGTGAGCACCACATTGATCTCCCATTAATAAGGAATCACATTGTGAAAAATTTCGTGCATTTTTTGCTCTTGGACTAATTTGTACCAAACCTCTATATGAGTTTTGAGATTTCCCGGCGGAAACACCTTTAGAAATAATAGTACTTCTTGTATTATTTCCTAAATGAATCATTTTAGTACCAGTATCGGCTTGTTGAAAGTTGTTTGTAACAGCGATTGAGTAAAATTCACCAACCGAATTATCACCTTTCAAAATACAACTTGGATATTTCCAAGTCACAGCACTTCCAGTTTCAACTTGTGTCCAAGAAATTTTAGCGTTTTTTTCACATAAACCACGTTTAGTAACAAAATTGTAAATACCACCTTTACCTTCTTTATTCCCTGGAAACCAATTTTGAACTGTTGAATATTTTATTTCAGCATCATCTAAAGCAATTAATTCAACAACAGCAGCGTGTAATTGATTTTCATCACGTGCTGGTGCGGTACAACCTTCTAAGTAACTCACATAACTTCCTTTATCGGCAATTACTAAAGTACGTTCAAATTGTCCAGTTCCACCTTCATTAATTCTAAAGTAGGTTGATAATTCCATTGGGCAAGTAACACCTTTTGGAATGTAACAGAAAGATCCGTCAGAAAAAACTGCTGAATTTAATGCTGCATAAAAATTATCGGTTGTTGGAACGATGGTTCCTAAATATTTTTTTACCAACTCAGGATGTTCTTGTATTGCCTCAGAAATTGGCATGAAAATAATACCTCGTTCGTTCAATGTTTTTTTGAAAGTAGTTGCAACTGAAACTGAATCTATAACAATATCTACAGCTACATTTGATAAACGTTTTTGCTCATCAATTGAAATTCCTAATTTTTCAAAAGTTTTTAAAAGCTCAGGATCTACTTCATCCAAACTATCTAATTTTTTCTTTTGAACAGGAGCAGAGTAATAACTAATATCTTGAAATTTTGGTTTTTCATAGTTTACATTTGCCCAGTCTGGTTCTTTCATTTCAGACCAAACTTTAAAAGCTTCTAAACGCCATTTCGTCATCCAATCTGGTTCATTTTTCTTTTTAGAAATTGCAATTACAACTTCTTCACTTAAACCCACAGGAAATTTATCAGCTTCAATATCAGTATAAAAACCGTATTCGTACTCTTTAGTTTCGAGTTCTTTTTTTAAATCGTCTTCAGTAAATTTGTTCATTTATATTTTTTATAATGAAAATGACTCTCCACAACCGCAAGTACGTTGTGCATTAGGATTGTTAAAAACAAATCCTGTTCCATTCAATCCGCCAGAATATTCTAAAGTAGTTCCAACTAAATACAAGAAGCTTTTTTTGTCTACAATAATTTTTACGCCATTGTCTTCAAAAAGTTTATCGTCTTCTTTTTTTTCTTTGGCGAATGTTAATTCATAAGAAAGCCCAGAACAGCCGCCACTTTTAACGCCAACTCTCACAAAATCAGTTGTTGGGTTGTAGTTATCATCATTCATTAGTTCCAATACTTTCTTTTTCGCTATCTCAGAAACCTTTATCATATCGCTTAAGTAGATTAATTCTAAATAAGTGCAAATATAAGCACAAATTATGGTTTTAAAAACCTTTTTAATATGAATAAAACTAATAGTGTTATAGTTGTTACTTATAAACTTTTATCTTTGCAAAATGATAGAAGATAAAAATCAAGCGCGTACCAATTTATCAGAATTAGGTGAATTTGGACTCATAAATCATTTAACACAAAATTTTAAAATTCAACATAAAACTACCATAAAAGGAGTTGGAGATGATGCAGCCGTACTAGATATGAATGGACTAAAAACCTTAGTTACAACTGATTTGTTGGTTGAAGGCGTGCATTTTGATTTAAGTTATATGCCTTTAAAACACTTAGGTTATAAAGCTGTTATGGTAAATTTATCTGATGTTTATGCCATGAACGGTAATGCAACTCAAATTACGGTTTCAATAGCTGTTTCAAATCGGTTTTCGTTAGAAGCTATAGAAGAATTATATGACGGAATTCATTTAGCTTGTAAAGGATATGATATTGATTTAATTGGTGGTGATACAACTTCATCAACAACGGGTTTGTTAATTAGCATAACTGCTATTGGTGAAGTAACTAAAGAGAATGTTGTTTATAGAAATACAGCTAAAGAAGATGATTTATTGGTAGTTACGGGTGATTTAGGAGCTTCGTATTTAGGATTGCAAGTGTTAGAACGTGAAAAGCAAGTTTTTAAAGTAAACCCAAATTCTCAACCAGATTTAACAAATTATAGTTATTTAATTGAACGTCAATTAAAGCCTGAATCTAGAAAGGACATTGTAAAATTGTTGAAAGATTTAGAGGTGAAACCAACAGCTATGATTGATATTTCTGATGGACTTTCTTCTGAAATATTACATATTTGTACTCAATCTAATGTTGGCTGTAGTTTATACGAAGAGAAAATACCTTTAGACCCTCAAGTAATCTCAGCTTGTGAAGAGTTTGAATTAAATAGTACAACTGTTGCGTTAAGTGGTGGTGAAGATTATGAATTATTATTTACAATTTCACAAGAAGATTTTCCAAAAATAAAAGGCAATCCACATTTAACGGTTATTGGTCATATTACTAATAAAAGTAAAGGTGTAAATTTAATAACTAGAGCAAATCAACAAATTGAATTAACTGCTCAAGGTTGGAATGCTTTAACTAAAAAAGATTAGTGTTTAAAACATTGTTTTACAAAAGGAGTTAGGTTTTTAATTAACTCATCTTTATTTTCAATGTGACTCATATGTCCGTCAGGAAATTCTACAACTTGCACTTTTGTGTTTTTAGTTTGGTTAATTAAACTAGCATATTCTAGCGCCGGATCTTGTTTACCTATAATTAGTTGAATTGGAAAATTAGCATTTTTATACATTGATGTATTATTTTTTCTAATTTTCATTCCTTCTAATGAAGCAATTATTCCTTGCGGTGAAATTTGTAATGCTTCATTAGTAATTTGTTTAATTTCTGAAGTAAAAATCGTTCTATTTTCTTCTGAAAAAAGCATTGGAATTGCAATACGAACAAAAGTTTTATAATTTTGTTTAACCACTTTAATGGCTCTATTTCTGTTTGTTTTCTTCTCTTCAGTATCAGGTAAAGCTGTAGAATTCATTAAACACAATCCTTTTACGTTTTGAGAAAATAATTTAGCGAAAGCAAGAGCAATATAACCACCCATACTATGTCCAATTAACACGTGTTTTTTTAAACGAAGATGGTTTAAAACGTCTTTTACCATTTCTGCTTGATCTTCCATTGTATGAATGTACCCATGGTTTTCAGTTTTTCCATGACCCAATAAATCAATACAAATTACTCGATTTTTTTCTGAGAGAACACTAGCAACAGCATTCCACATAGAACTGTTTTCTAAAAAACCGTGCAATAAAACTACAGCACTTCCTTTTCCAGTACTTGTAAAATATACATTGGTGTTTTTATGAAGAAAATTCATACTTCAAAATAGAAATATAGTTGTTAATTCTTTAGACTTTTAATTGCTGAAAATGCCTTGTCTACATTTTCATCTTCAACTAAAATTGTAAATTCGTTAGTTGTAGAAACTACTTCGTATAATGATATTCCTTCCCATGCCAAACGTTTAAAAAATTGGTAATATAGACCAGCAATTTTTGTGTTCTCTTTAGGTAAACCAATAGTAATGGCTGATAAGTTGTCTTGTATTGTTGTACAAATTTCGTTTCTATAACTGTCTTCAATTTGTTCTTTTAAAGCAGTAGTAATTAACACATTACTTTCGTGAACGCCACGTGTAAAGGTGTAAAAAATTTGAGGGTCTTCTTTTAAAACTTCCAACATTTTTAAATGACTGTGAATTAAACTACTAGAATTTTTAAATGTATAATCTGAAAGATTAGAACGAACAGTAATATCACCTAAATTTTGCAATACTTTATTCAACTTAATTTTGTTCGCCATTTCTTTTGGTGGACTGTATCTACGAAGCGCCATCATAATAGCTCCAGATTTTACAGGTTTACGTAACATGTTAGAGATTTGATCTCTTAATTCTTCAGATAATGCGCTGTAATTTAAAATATTACGGGTTAATGCGTCTTCTAAAAAAGGTTGAGAAACTAATATTTCTTCAACACAAGTAGCGATAGTTTTCATGATGTTAAATAGTTAACAGTTTGTGCAAAATTAGTATATAATTTTTAAATAAACCCACATAGTTGAAAATCATTCTAAATTTACACCATTAAATGATGAAAAATGAAAGTTTTAAAGTTTGGTGGAACATCAGTAGGTTCTATAAATAATATTAGAAAAGTAAAAGAAATTATAACTGACGGAAATAAAAAAATTGTAGTGCTTTCTGCAATGTCTGGTACTACAAATGCTTTAGTTCAAATATCTGAACTTATAAAAAACAAACAAGTTAATGAGGCATTTCAAAATATTGAAACCTTACATGAAAAGTACAAATTAGTTTTAGATGAGCTAATTGAAGAGACTAGTATAAAATTAGATGTTACAAATTATATAGATTCAGTTTTTGATTTTTTAAAATCGTGTACTTCTAAAAAACATTCAGAATTGTTGTACAATAAAATTGTATCACAAGGAGAGTTATTATCAACCTATTTTTTCACAAAATATCTACATCAAGAAGGTGTAAATGCACGATTATTACCTGCATTAGATTTTATGCGAATTGATAAAACTAATGATCCTGATGATTTTTATATTCAACAAAATTTACAACGTATAATTGACCAAGCTTTACCTGCTGATATTTATATAACACAAGGTTTTATTTGTTTAAATGCTTTTGGTGAAATAGCTAATTTGCAAAGAGGAGGAAGCGATTATACAGCTACAATTATTGGAGCTGTTGTAAAGGCTGAAGAAGTTCAAATATGGACAGATATTGATGGAATGCATAATAACGACCCTAGATTTGTAGAAAACACCCATGCAATTTCAAACTTATCATTTGATGAAGCTGCTGAATTGGCCTATTTTGGTGCTAAAATTTTGCATCCACAAACAGTTATGCCTGCTAGAGAAGCAAATATTCCTGTACGTTTAAAAAACACGATGGATCCAGAGTCTTACGGAACCTTAATTTCAAAAGATTTTAAAGGAGAAGGAATTAAAGCCATTGCTGCAAAAGATGGAATTACAGCCATTAAAATTAAATCAGCTAGAATGCTGTTGGCACATGGTTTTTTGAAAAAAGTTTTTGAAATTTTTGAAAAATATGAAACAGCTATAGATATGATTACCACTTCAGAAATAGCAGTTTCATTGACTATTGATGATGACAAAAACTTAAATGCTATTATTGATGAGTTAGAAAAATTTTCTACAGTTGAAGTTGACAATCAGCAAAGTATTATTTGTTTAGTTGGTCACTTAGTTGTGAGGCATCATGAAACACATAGATTGTTTCAAGTGCTTCAAGATATTTCAGTGCGTATGATTTCTTATGGTGGAAGTAATAATAATATTTCTTTATTGGTAAGTTCAAATGATAAAATAACAGCGCTTAAATGCTTAAATGCGTACATTTTTGATTTTGCTACAGCATAAATTTCTATGAATTTTAGTTATTTGGTAAACGAAAAGCTCACTATTAAAGTGAGCTTTTCTATTTTAACTATTGTTCTTTTGAAATTTCTTTTATGAAATATGAAGGGTAAATTGCAGTTTTTTTATGAAAAGATTTTGAAAAAGATTCAACATTATTAAAGCCCATTTCATAAGCAATAGCACTTATAGTGTACTTTCTAAAAGTAATATCGGTTTTTAATTTTTCAATACAAAAATCAATTCTTAAATCAGAAATATAAGTGCTGAAGTTTTTTCCTTTAGAGCTATTAATTACTTTAGATAAGTAATTTGAATTTGTATGTAGTTTTTTAGATAATTCATTTAAAGTTAGGTTATTTTCTAAATATAAGTTTTTAGTTTCAAATTCATTTAATGAAATTAGGATTACTTTTGTTATCGTTTTAGAAATATTTTTTCCTTTATTATTTGAGTTTTTAATAGTTATTTCCTTTTTTCTATTTGAAATAAGTTTTTTAAACCTGTCTTTTAAAATGCGTTGTTTTAAATAATACCATATAAAAATACTACAACTAAAAAAACCTCCTATAATTAAAATGTAAATTAATTTTCTAGATTTTTTTTCTTCAATTTTTAAATGAGTAATAATTTTTTCTTTTTCTGAAAGAAGTAAAGGAGTATCGTATTTTTTAACAAGCGTTTCATTTAAATTTTTATAGTTGTTTTTTATAATACTATCAACATATAAAAGCCTATCTATATAAAGCAATTGATTAGTTATGTCTTTATTTTTTTTATAATAATTTACAAAATATTCTTGAATATCTCTAACTTCTGGAACAACATCATTTGTTATATTGTAAATAGAATCTGCTTTTTTAAAATGGTAAAAAGCTTCAGTGTCTTTTTGTTGTTTTTGATAAATTAACCCTCTATAATAGTAATTGTTTAAAAGTCCGTTATTAGTGCTTTCAAAAGGAAAAGCTTTTTTAAGGCTATCTAAAGCCATTTTATAATTTTTTTTATGGTATGCAATTTCACCTATTTGAGCAACAAAAAGGTAATAATAATCTGTGTTATTAAGTTTTAAGCTTTCTTGCAACCCTATTTTAGAATATAAGAATGAAGAATCTAGCTTTTTTGTTAAAATGTAAGAGTTTGATAATTGAAATAATGTATTAAAAAACATTATTTGATTATTTTCAAATTTCTTCTTCTTTTTAGTATAAATTTTAAGCTGTGATTTAAAAATTTTTAATCCTTCATGGAAGTTTCCCCATAAGTTTTTTAATTGCCCAATTAAATTATTAATGTAAAAAATTTGTTCTAAGTTATTTTTTTTATTAGCCAGTTCTAAAGCAATTAAATAATTTTCTAAAGCAATTTTTTCTCTGCCTAAATTAAAGTTTAAGATTCCTTTTACCATATAACCATATGCAGGAAATTTTATATGGCTTTTGTTTTTTGTTAAATTTATGATACTATCACAATACTTAATTGCTATTGAAGATTTTGTAATAGCAGTTAAAAAGGAATACCCTTTGGCAATATTAATGGTGTCTTTTTCTTTTTTTGCTTTAACTAAATAAGTTGTTACGTAAATTTTTTCTTTTAGAGTATCGTTATAATTTAAGTTAAAACCATTATACAATTCTTTGTATGTTTTGTTTTTTAAAGAATCGGGAGTGTAGTTTATAGTAGATTGTTGAGAATAAGCCCACTGAATATTTAATAATAAGCAAGTTAAAGCTATAAAAAAATTAAAGTTAGGGTTTTTATTTTTTTTCATTAATTTTTTAGGGTTAATTATAAATGTAAAAATAATGTTCTTAATCTTAAATGTTGTCTAAATTTATGAATACAGAGTAGCTTAATTTTATTAATTAAGACAAGCGAACTACATTTGACCTAATTCTAAAATAATATTTATTTTGTTTTTTTAAGGGGTTAATTAAACTAAAGGCTAAAAATTATTTAGAGGAAAATTGCTATGAAAAACTCGAAACTAAGTTTCGAGTTTTTTTAAATCTAATTAAAGTTTATGAATTCATTAAACTTTCAATTTCTTCTACTTCAATAGGTATATTTTTCATTAGGTTAATAGGTAATCCATTTTCTTGTACAACAACATCGTCTTCAACTCTAATTCCCATATTTTCTTCAGGAATATAAATTCCAGGTTCAACAGTAAAAACCATTCCAGCTTTCATAGGTAATTTAAGTTGTCCATAATCATGTGTGTCTAATCCCATATGGTGTGAAGTTCCGTGCATAAAGTATTTTTTATATGCTGGCCAATTTGGGTCTTCATTTTTAACATCAGCTTTATCAATAAGTTTTAAATCTAATAATTCAGAAGACATAATTTTACCAACTTCTTTTTGGTATTCAGCCCATAAAACACCTGGAGATAGCATTTTAGTGGCTTCATTTTTCACTCTTAAAACTGCGTTGTATATCGCTTTTTGTCGGTCAGAAAATCGTCCATTCACAGGAATTGTACGTGTCATATCACTTGAATAGTTTGCGTATTTTGCGCCAACATCAAGCAAGAGCATGTCACCATCTTTGCAATCTTTGTTGTTTTCAATATAATGTAATACGCAAGCGCTATAACCAGAAGCTATAATTGGCGTGTATGCAAACCCATCTGAACGGCTTTTTAAAAACTCGTGCATAAACTCAGCTTCAATTTCGTATTCCATAATACCAGGTTTTACAAAAGGTAAAATTCGTCTAAAACCATTATTGGTAATATTACAAGCGGTTTGAATTAAATCTATTTCTTCAGGTTCTTTAATGCCACGTAATTGTTGTAATATTTGATTGCTTTTTTCCCATTTATGTGCAGGAAAAGTGGATTTGCATTTTTTAATAAACCTGTCTTCACGAGATTCTAATTCTTCAGACTGACGATAATGTTCATTGGTGTTAAAATAAACAGTTTCAGCTTCAGTCATTAAATCATAAAAAACTTTATCAAATTCAGAAAGCCAATAAATAGTTTTTATTCCAGATACGTTTGAAGCCTCTTCTTTTGAATATTTGGCACCATACCAAATAGCTATGTGTTTGTTGGTTTCTGTTAAAAATAAAATTTCACGGTGATTTGGATTAATAGCATCAGGAAAAAGCAACAAAATACTTTCTTCTTGGTCTGCTCCACTTAAATAAAAAATATCTCTATGTTGTTCAAATGGGAGTGTACTATCTGCACCAGTTGTAAACACGTCGTTTGAATTAAAGATTGCAATTGATTTTGATTTCATTTGAGCCGTAAATTTCGCTCTGTTTTTGATAAAAAGTTGGTTGCTAATTGGACTATATTTCATTAGTTATTATTTATAAATTATTGAAATTATTCAATAAAAAGAATTAAAAAAATAGGTTAAAAATTTAAATTTCAGTTATTATATTTAATATAAGTTAAATTAAGCATTAAATTTAATAACAAAATTATAAATTTGTTGAAACTCAAACTTTAAAATTTAATATTATTTATGCTAAAAATAAAGGTATTTCTGTTTTTTGTGGTATTTTCTACGTTAATATTCTCACAAAATAAACCAGCTTATAAATTATACAATGCAAAAGGTGCTAAAGTATCTTACAAAAGTATGATTAAAAAAATGAGTAAAGCTGATGTAGTCCTATTTGGAGAACATCACAATAACCCTATTATCCACTGGTTACAGTTAGAAACTACTGTTGACTTAAATAAACTAAGAAAATTAACATTAGGAGCAGAAATGTTTGAAGCTGATAATCAAACACCTTTAAATAATTATCTGATGGACACGATAGACCAAAAGGGTTTAGATACACTTGCAAGATTATGGAAAAATCACAAAACAGATTATAAGCCTTTGGTTGATTTTGCTAAAAAAAATCAGCTAAAATTTATTGCAGCCAATGTGCCTCGAAGATTTGCTAGTAAAGTTTTTAAAGGAGGCTTTGAAGCTTTAGATTCACTTTCTGTTGAAGAAAAAACATGGTTGGCTCCGTTGCCAATTAAGTACGATGCTACTTTGCCAGGTTATATAAAAATGAAAGCGATGATGGGTGGCCACGGAGGTGATAATTTACCAAAAGCACAAGCTGTAAAAGATGCAACAATGGCTTATTTTATACTTAAAAATAGAGAAAAAGACAAACTGTTTATTCATTATAATGGTTCATATCATTCTGATGATTATGAAGGAATTAATTGGTATTTAAAGAGAAATAACAGTAACATAAAAATTGTAACTGTAAGCGTGGTTGAGCTAGAAAACATAAAGAAATTTAATAAAGAAAATAAATTAAAGGCTGATTATATTATTGCTGTTCCACCAACAATGACTAAAACCTATTAAAAACAATTTTAAGTTGAAATAGATTGATAATCTATATAATTTTTACTAATTTCGAAACTACTAATAACTAAAAAATAGTCTATTGCCCAACTTATTTCATGAAAACGAATTCGTTTTTAATGTTTTATTTGAAGCAGTTTCAGAAGGCGTAATAGTTGTTGACGAAAGTCAAACAATTGTTGCAACTAATGTTGCTGCCGAACAAATGTTTGGTTATGCCAAATCAGAACTACTTACTCAGCATTTAAATATCTTAATTCCACCAAATTACCACAGTGTACATTCTGAAAAAGATGGTCATTATGACTCATTTTATAAAAAATCTTCAGCAAGAAAAATGGGAGAAAACACAGCGTTGTTTGGTGCTCATAAAAACGGGAATAAATTCCCTGTTGAAGTAGGGTTAAATCCTTTTAAAATTGGTAAAAAAACATATGTAATGTCTATAATTATTGATATTACCAACCGAAAAAAATCGGAAGCCAAAATTTTCGAACTTAATAAGTTATTAGAAGTTAAAGTTTCAACCAAAACAGTTGAACTTAATCAAACCGTTACAAATCTTAAAAAAGAAATTGAAAAACGCGTTAAAGCAGAATCTAAATTAAAAAAAGCACTAAAAAAAGAAAAAGAACTTAACGAGTTAAAAACTAAATTTTTATCGTTAGTGTCTCATGAGTTTAAAACGCCGTTAAGTGGTGTTTTAAATGCTGCTGTCTTAATTGGGAAGTATACCAAAACCGAAATGCAAGCAAAAAGAGACAAACATTTACTAACCATTAAAAATAAAGTTTATTATTTAAACGGAATTTTAAATGATTTTTTATCAATTGAAAGACTAGAATCTGGCAGGGTAAAATACAAACTTACCAACTTTAAGTTAAGTAAAGTAGTAAATGAGGTAGTTTACAATGCAAATATGATGTTAAAAAGCGGTCAGCGTATTAATTACCCGTTAAATATTGATGATCTTGATATTTATCAAGATGAAAAAATAGTAGAGTTAGTACTCTCAAATTTATTTAATAATGCCATCAAATATTCACCTGAAAATACAACCATAGATTTTAAAATTAAATTAAATTCAAAAGGTTTTATTTTTGAAATAAAAGATGAAGGTATTGGAATTCCTTACGAAGATCAAAAACATATTTTTGAACGTTATTTTAGAGCGGAAAATGCCTTAACAAATGAAGGAACAGGAATTGGGTTAAACATTGTAAAGGGACATTTGGAAAGTTTAGGAGGAAGTATAGAATTTAAAAGTCAAAAAGAAGAAGGAACTACCTTTATTGTAACATTACCATTAATTAAAGAAAAATGAAAATATTACTAATTATTGAAGACGACATAGTTTTAAGGGAAACCACAGCCGAAATTTTAGAATTAGAAAACTATAAAGTGGTAACAGCTGCAAATGGAAAACGAGGTGTTGAGCAAGCAAAAATAATGCTTCCCGATTTAATTTTATGCGACATTATGATGCCAGAGATGGATGGTTATGAGTTATTAGATATTCTTTCTAAAGATGAAAGCACCAAACGAATTCCATTTATATTTATGTCAGCAAAAACTGAAATAAAAGATGTTAGAAAAGGAATGGATTTAGGAGCTGATGATTATCTTACAAAACCAGTTAGTGAAGAATTATTGCTAAGCGCTATTGAAAGTAGATTAGCAAAATTTGAGTTATTAAAAGAACAAGAAACAAAAGAAGTTAAAGTTGTTGAACCAGAAAATCCTTATAGTGAAATAGAGAACATTGAAGATTTAAAAAATTATTTTTGTGATTTTGGAGCCTCAAAAACATATAAAAAAGGCGAATTGGTTTATAAAGAAGGCGAGTATTCAAACACCGTTTATTTAGTTTATACAGGAAGTGTTAAAAGTTTTAAAATTGATGAATTTGGGAAAGAATTAATTATCAATATTCATAAAGGAGACGATTTTATTGGCCTGTCTGCAATTATAGATAATTCACATTATTATGAATCTGTTTCAGCAATGGAAGATTCAGAAATTTTGCAAGTTTCAAAAAGTATTTTATTGGAGGTTTTAGAAAGTAATCATAAACTTTCGTTAGAAATATTTCAACTTATAAATGAAAATTTAACCGAAGTAAAAGAACAGTTGTTGCAGATGGCTTATGGTTCTATGCGAAGAAAAACTGCTAAAACCATTTTAAAATTTGCTAATTTAATGGGGTATAAAACCTCTGATAATATTAATATTTCACGTAGAGATCTTGCTGGAGTAGCTGGTATTGCTACTGAAAGTTTAATTAGAACACTTACCGATTTTAAAAAGAATGGGATTCTTGAAATTGAAGGAAGAAACATAAAAATTCTTGACCTTGAAAAATTAGAAACCATTATTTAAGCTATTATGTAGGAAACCATTATTTAAGCTATTATGTAGGAAACCGTAATTTTTCGCTGACTTATGTCATTTATTCTTAAAACACCAATGTTTAAGTTTGCAATGAATAATTATGTCAATGAAAAACATCTTAATTTTAACTGATTTTTCCAATAACTCTTGGAATTCAATAACGTATGCACTTTCAATTTTTGAAAATCAAAGTTGCAACTTTTACTTATTGAATGGATTGAATAATTATGAGAAAAATAAAATTGATGTTAAAAATATTGATAATCAGCAGCATGCGTTTGATGCGTTATTAGAAAAACTAAATAAAGAGCCATTAAAGGGTAGCCATACTTTTATCCCAATAAAAGAAAATACCGACATTATTGAGGCTGCTAGAATTCAAATAAAAGAGAAAAATATTAATTTACTTGTTATTGGAACTAATGGAATGTCTTCTAACGGAAGAAAAAACAATATTAGCCCAATTGCTGAAGATATAATAACCAAGTTAAAGTGTTCTATATTAGTTGTGCCATTTGAAGCTCGTTTTGATGGTATCCATAAAATTGCTTTTCCAACTGATTATACAGATTTTAACGAAGCTAAATTGTTGCAAAATATTACACCTTTACTAAGTATTCATAAATCAGCTACAAACTTTGTTTATATGGCTAAAAAAAGCAACAAACTAAACAAAGAACAACGTTGGAATAAAGAAACTTTACAAGATTATTTTGTAAATCAGCCACATAGTTTTCATGCAGAAATAAACGAAAACTTTGAATTATCTATTGAAAATTTCATAGATAAAAATAGCATTAATTTAATTGTTATGGCTGCTAAAAATTTAAACTTGTTTGAGCAAATATTATTCAGACCTCAATCAAAAGATATAAGCTATTATTTCAAAACACCTTTTTTAGTACTTCATAAGTTTAAAAATTAATTTAAATAGTGGAGTTACTATATCTTCAAAACAAAACAGCCTTCAATTGAAGGCTGTTTTGTTTTGAATTCTATTTTAAGTATTCTTATTTACTTAGACATTTAGCTCTATTGTATTCAAAATTCATACGTGTAATATCTAATAATTGTACTTCTTGAGGACAAACCACGGCACAAGCACCTGTGTTAGAACAACTACCAAAACCTTCATCATCATGGGCGTTAACCATCCATAATGCACGATCATTGCGCTCAACTTGTCCTTGAGGTAATTTAGCTAAGTGGCCTATTTTAGCAGAAACAAATAATGCTGCTGATGAATTTTTACACGTTGCAATACAAGCACCACAACCAATACAAGCAGCGCTATCAAAAGCACTTTCAGCAATATCATGATGAATAGGTATTGAGTTTGCTTCAGGCGCCATTCCTGTAAAAGAAGAAATATAACCACCTGCTTGAATGATGCGATCCATTGAGCTTCTATCTACTTTTAAATCTCTAATAACAGGAAATGAATTAGCTCTAAATGGCTCTATTGTTATTGTATCACCATCATTAAAAGAACGCAAGTGTGTTTGGCAAGTTGTGTAGTGTTCTTCTGGTCCGTGAGCTTTTCCATTGATAACAAGCGAACATTGTCCGCAAATACCTTCTCTACAATCGTGATCAAATTCAACAGTTGGTTCTCCTTTTGCAGCAAGTTGTTCGTTCAATACATCTAACATTTCTAAAAAAGAGGTGTCCGAACTTAAATCTGATAATTTATAGGTTACTAATTTTCCTTTTGTTTGGGCGTTTTCTTGTCGCCATATTTTAAGTGTCAGTTTCATAATCTTTATTATTT
>NZ_WTAR01000033.1 GCF_013139515.1 Lutibacter sp. | reverse complement strand
CGCTTAGGGCAATTAGCTCAGTTGGTTCAGAGCACCTCGTTTACACCGAGGGGGTCGGGGGTTCGAATCCCTCATTGCCCACCAAAGTATAAAGCTTCCAATTTTGGAAGCTTTTTTTATGCCTATTATTTAGTAAACTGCTGATTTTAATACTTTGTTATTTATCATGGTTCAGTATTTTTTTATAAAATTTAAGTTATTTGCATTATTACGTAATAATTGTTACATTGCAATTTAAAGCTCTTATAATCACTAACTTAAATAATTAATCAAATGAAAAAAACTAACTATTTATTATTATTTGTACTTGTAATTACATTTTTATCATGTAAAACTGAAGTTAAAACTGATTTGACAGAAGTTAAGGATGAAGTAACTGTTGTAGAAGAAAAATCAATTTATGAAAAATTAGGAGGAAAAGAAGGTATTTCAGGTGCTGTGGACCAAATTGTTGCTAGACACCTCGAAAATGAGGATATTAAGCATTATTTTATTCCTTTGACAGAAAATCCAGAATATTTCAATCAATTTAAACAACATGTAAAAGATTTTTTAGCTGCTGGGACTGGAGGAAATGCTAGTTATAAGGGTAGAGATATGCAAGGTGCTCATAAAGGTTTAAACTTATCAGAGGCTGATTTTTTATCAGCTTTAGATGATATCCTTTTTGTTTTGGATGCCAATAAAGTTGATCGAGTTTCGAGAAATGAATTACTAGCAATACTTTATTCTATGAAAGATGCTATTATTAAACAATAATTTATCTTAATAAATTAATACAACATTGCCCACCAAAGTAAATCCTACTAGAAATAGTAGGATTTTTTTATGCTTAAAATTTAATAAAAAAAAGCCTATCAATTAAGATAGGCTTTTTATACAAATAAGTTAGAAGTAATGACTTAAATTACTTTGACATTTATTGCGTTCAATCCTTTTGGAGTTTCTTCTATCTCAAAGCTTACTTTGTCCCCTTCATTGATTTCATCAATTAGTCCATTTACATGTACAAATACATCTTTATCACCTTCTTCTGGAGTGATGAATCCAAATCCTTTAGAATTATTGAAAAATTTTACTGTTCCGTTACTCATAATTAAAAATTTTATTTAAGCTACAAATATATGGTTTTGTATTTAATTTTGTTGCATTGATAGTAAGTTATTAAAAAAGATGAATATATTTTGTAATTCCTTATTACCTACCAAAGTTTAAAGCTTCCATTTTTGGAGGTTTTTTTATGATTATAATTTTACAAATTATTTATTCTGCTAAGGTTTTAAATTTTTATTATTTTAGCTTAAAACTTTTTTATGCGTTATTTTATTTTAAGTATTAGTTTACTGTTTGTCTCTTGCAATATTTTTTCAGAAAAAAAAGAAGTTAAAATTATTGAATCAAAAGTTATTGAGAAACCAATAGTTCCAAATATATATGTAGTTAAAACAATTATTTATTCAAAAGACAGTTTGCCAATTACTATTGATATTTATGAAGTTGACAATAAAAAACCAACGGTTTTATTATGTCATCAAGCAGGATTTAGTAGAGGTGAATATAAAGACACTGCTTTAAAATTAATGGAGTTGGGATATTCTTGTATTTCCATAGATCAAAGATCAGGGAGAGAAGCTAATGGTGTGTTAAATGAAACATCTCTAGCGGCAAAAGAAAGAGGTTTACCAACAGATTATTTAGATGCTAAACAAGATATTGAAGCAGCAATTGATTATATGTATGAATTAAATGGACATCAACCAATAGTGTTAGTTGGAAGTTCGTATTCTGCAACGTTGGCCTTGTTAATTGGAAATAATTTAGAGAAAGTAAAGAAGATAGCAGCATTTAGCCCTGGAGAATATTATAAAACTATTGATGTTAAAAATAGCATTCAAAATATTTCGAAACCAGCTTTTGTAACGTCCTCAAAAAAAGAATCTTTAGCTCTAAAAGAACTAATTTCTTTAGTTGATACAAATTTTATTACTCATTTTATACCAACAGTTGAAGGTATCCATGGCTCTAGAGCATTATGGAGTTCAACCAATGGAAACGAAGACTATTGGGAAGCTTTTATTAATTTTATGACTGCTGGTTAATTTATTTTTTTTCAAATAAGGTTTCCATCTCTTCCAACGTTTTTCCTTTTGTTTCAGGAATAAATTTCCAAACAAATACTATGATTATTACTATGAAAAATGAAAACAGAAAGTAAGGCAAAGAATTATTCCAAACACCTCCATTTAGTTGTAATTTGTTAACATCACTATCAACCATTATAGGGAAAGTTTGAGATACAAAATAGTTAGCCATCCATTGCCCCGCAACTGCAATTGACATGGCAACACTACGTATTTTGTTAGGGAATATCTCTGACAGAATTACCCAAACTACTGGCCCCATTGACATTGCAAAAGATGCTATAAAAATTAAAATACCAATTAAACTTATAATCCCTTCCGAAGAAGAAATTGTTGGTAGCCCTGCGGAGTTTAATTGAGAATAATCACTAAAATATAATGTGAAACCCATCATTAAAAAACCGATTAACATTCCAAAACCACCAATCATAAGTAATGGTTTTCTTCCAAATTTATCTACTGTAAACATGGCTATAAATGTGAATAGTAAATTAACGGTTGCTAATAATATTTGTTGTAGTAATATATCTTCTTTTCCAAATCCAAGAGCTTGTTCAAAAATATCAGCACCATAGTATAATACGGCATTGATACCTGTAAATTGCTGTAATACAGAAAGAATAGTCCCAATAATTATAATTGGAAGGAACGATTTTGAAAATATTGAAACTTTCTCAGTTTTTCCTTCACTTTGTATTGATTCTTTAATTTCAACAAATTCTTTATTTGCAATTTCTTCTCCGTGAATTTTTGTTAATATAGCTTTTGCTTCATCTTCTTTTCCTTTCATCATTAACCATCTCGGACTTTTAGGAACAAAAAATAACAGTCCTAAAAATAATGCTGCCGGAATTAATTCAGACCAAAACATATATCTCCAACCTGTAGAAATATTTTCACTTTCACTCATTCCATTTCCAATAAAATAAGTTGCTAAAAACACCACAAAAAACCCAATTACAATAGCCAATTGATAAAAAGTAACCAACGTTCCTCTTCTATCTGCAGGCGCAATTTCAGCAATGTACATTGGGGCATTCATAGAAGCCATTCCTATGGCAATACCACCTAATATTCTAAAAAATACCATTAGAGAAATAGACTCAGGCAATATACTTGGTAAACCTGAACCCCAAGCTGATATAGCAAATAATACAGCAGCAATAATCAAAGATTTTTTTCGGCCAATAGCTTTGCTTAATACACCAGAAAATGCTGCACCAGCTAAGGCACCTAACAATGCGCTACTAACTATAAATCCTTTTATAGCTCCAGTTAGCTCAAAATATTTTGAAAAATAAAATTGTGTTCCATTTATAACTCCAGTGTCATACCCAAATAATAAGCCTCCTAAAGTTATAATTATTGTAATTTTTAAAATATAATTGCTACGCATTTTTTATGGTATTTAATGATGAATATTTTTTGATTTTAGGTTTATTCTATGGAATAAAATCTTCCCATAAATTCTTTTTAGTGAATGGTTTAGGAACAAATGTAAACAAATCTGGGTTCTTTTCGTATTGCGTATAAATAGATTCTTGTTGCTTTAAATTGAATTCAGAATAACTGTTTGGTTTTTTGATAGTTAAGTCCACTTTTTTGTATTCTGGGTTATGAATCCATGTTAAATCTCCGTTGTCTTCAACTAGAGGAAACCAAGCCAATCCGTTATGAGTTCTTACTTTGTCATATTCAAAACCATATTCTAAATCACACCAGGCACCAAAAGTTAAAGGTGTATTTGGATCTGCACTAATTGTTGCATGTGCCCAACTTGGAGGAACAATTACAATATCGCCAGGTTCAGCATAAACTGCATAACATTTTCCGGGATTATCATCTGCATATTCTTGCATGTAAATCACAGCTTTACCTGACCATATTTGATAAACTTCAGGAGTAGACCAATTTTGACCATATGCTGATTTTTTATGAATATGGCCTTGACTTCTTACGGGTTCTTTTCCTAATTTTCCTGATGCATAAGTTACAATACCAAACAATAAATGTTGTTTTTTAAGTTGTTCGGCATGTATTTTCTTTCCAACATTCATTGCTATTGAATACACTATTTCTGGCCCTTTACAGTTGCTATTAAGCAAACTTTTACGAATATCATCTAACTTTCTGTTTTCAACTTTTGGTCCAAAACATTCATCTCCGTATTCAAAATTAAGCGGATTTGTTGTTGGTATTATATTTAATCCTGAGGTAAATTTCTTCATAATCAAGTTCTTACATAAGCTTTTAAAGTTCCTATTTCTTTTCCAATGCTATTTCCATAAGGTCTTATTGTATAGTTACCAATAGTGGCTGGAATTATAAAAGTTTCAGCATAACTCACTGTAAAAGATTCAAATGAATTTGTTGGACTTTCAACAATTGCTTGCTCGCCTTCAATTAGGCAGATTACGTTTACACCTCCGTTTGTATTGTGAGAAACTGTATTAGTAAACCAATGACGACGAGTTTCAATAAATTCGCGTTCATGAAGCCCTGTTTTTTCTTCAATCCAACCATTTCCTTCATCAACTTTTTCAACTCTATTAATTAAATTTTCTTTAGTCCAAGAAGTTGTTCTACTCCAATCAATTACTTTTTCACCATGTTCAATATTAATTGGACGAGGTTTTCCATCCATTCCTAATCTTCCCCAATCCCATAATTTAAATGTAAAAATATATGGAGTTGCACTTACTTCTAACACCATACTTCCACTACCCGAACAATGAATAGTACCAGCAGGAATTAAAATGTGGTCATGTTTTTTAACGGGAAAAGCTTCTATATGCTTATCGGCATTGAAAGGAATTTTACCTTTTTCAGCAATTTTTAAATCTTTAATAACTTCAGATGGATTTGTATCTTCTTTTGTGCCTAAATACACAACAGCATCATCTTCAACATCAAGCATGTAATAACTTTCATCTTGTGTATAGTTTACACCAAATTTTTCTTGAATGTATTCTGTTAACGGATGTACTTGTAAACTTAAATTCCCACCTCCCATAGTGTCTAAAAAATCAAATCTAATTGGAAATTCATCACCAAATCGGCTGTAAACAGCTTCACCTAATAATTTTTCAGGTTCGTAAAAAACAAGATTTATTGAGGGCGTTTCAAACAAAATATCACCAAATTGAAACAGTAAACTATTCTCTTCAGGCACACAATTAAAACACCAAGCATAATTAGGAGCAGACTTGTCTAAGTCGCACACTTCTTTCATCCATTGACCTCCCCAAACACCTGGATCAAAAAATGGAACAACGCTAAATGGTTGTTTGTTAGTTTGTGACAATCCGTCCAAATATGTTTTTCCATGAATCATCTTTGGAGATTCGGCAGTATTAGAATCTAAAATGTAATCTATTTTTTCAAATAATTTCTTTTTATGCTTGTCACAAGCACGCCAATCAACAAAATAAGCTTGTTTGTACAAATAATTAAATTCAGAATCTTTATTATTAACACCTAAATTATCAACTTCAAAGCGTCTCATTCTTTGCTGAATTTCCCACCTAGCCATATCAGCATACACCAAAATATCCCAATCTTTACAAACTATAGAAGCACCAATTCCAGTTACAAGAATTACACCTTCATTGGTGTTTTCAATTTCTGTATTTAGTTGAACTATTTTTTCATTATTGAAGAAGTTTTCTAAGTTTAATCGAGACATGTAACCGAAAATACGATCGTCAGTAACATCAGGGAAAACGAGTTGTTTTATTTTTTCTTCTGATAAAAGAGCACTTTTGGCTTCAATAAATTTGGTTGTATTTATTCGTGCATTCAACTCTTTTTTGAATTCATTTTCATTTACTCCATGGTAAAATTCAACTACTACAACCTTTTTAGATTTTTGAATTTTATTTAAGTCTTCAGTAATTTGATTACAAATACTATCCCAATTGGAATAACATGTGCTTTCTGAAGGCATTTTTACTGTTGGAAATTTATTAAATTTGGTACTCATTAATTTTTTAAATTTTTAGTAACCAAATAGTAGGCGCCTAATAACGCTGACCTATTTGGAATTTTTGATTGAATTATTTTGATGTCTCCCCAAGGAGTCCACGCATGTTTTTTTACGTTATTTTTAATGAAAGGAATAATAACATCGGCACTTTTCATAACGCCACCTCCAAGAATAATTAACTCAGGATCATAGGCATGAATTTGATTGATAACTCCTGCTGACCAAACTTCTAAACAATGATTTCTAACGGATAAACTTAATTCACCACCTTCTTCAGCATATTTAAATAAGGATTCAAAATCTAATTCATTTCCTTCAATTAAGCTATCTGTATATCTTGGGTCAGCTTTTAATAATTCGCCTAATTTCCAGGTTGATGCTTCAGCTTCAACACATCCTAAATTACCGCAAGTACACAATGCCCCGTTTACATTTATGGTAAAATGTCCGCCTAAATTTCCTGCCTGAAAATGCTTTCCTATCAATAATTTTCCGTTTATAATAGTTGCACTTCCAACTCCAGTTCCAAAGGTTAACATTGCAATATTGTCAATCCCTTTTCCTGCTCCATATTGCCATTCACCTAACAAAGCCATTCTTGCATCATTTTCTAAAAAAACCGATGTGTTGTATGTTTCTTTAGCCCAATCAATAAAATTAAAAGCTAATGAATCATCGTATTTTTTATTTGTAGAAAGGACTTTCATTTTTATAGAATCTACCAATCCAGGGAAACCAATACCAATTCCTTCAATATCTCTTTGAGCTACAGAATGTGATTTCAAAAGGTTATTGATGGTAACTTCTATATCTTTTATGGTGTTTTGAAAAACAATTTTTGGATGCGATTTAATAGCTGTTTTTACAATTATTTCAGCATTATTCACCAAACCTATTTTTACAAAAGTGCCGCCAATGTCAATTGCAATTACCATAACAAAATTATAGTTGAGTTGAAATTAGTTGAGGTTTTCCATCTACTTCTTTTAACCTTGCAGAGAATCCGTTATCCATTATTTCTTGATAATTATGCCCTGCATCAGATGGCCAACAAGCACCAAAAGATAATTTTGTTGTACCTGTATTTACAGTTCTATGCGCTATATATCCGTTGATATAGTGCAGGCTTCCTGGGTACATTTTTTCAGCCCAAGTATTTCTGTTTTTATCCATAAGTAGTAACATTCCTTCACCTTCAATCCCCCAATAAAATTCAGCTCTATCTATTTTTTTGTGAAAATGACCTTTAGTCATAAAGTATTCATTACCAACCTTACCTGGATGGATGATTGTTTTACCGTAAAATAAACCACCTTCACGACCTTCTTCAACAGGAAGAATAGCTTGAACTTCATAAATAATTTTGTCACCATCTATATTTTTAAAGGCTTGTTTGTCTTCAAAAATATTTTGTAAATCCTTTATCTTTTTTATTGGATTGATAACTGATTTACTACTAATATTTCCGTTTGAATAATCAACAGTAAAAGGTGTATCTATAATTGTTAAATGCTTTTTATTTTTCATAATTTAAAATTATTATTTTCCTAATAGGAATATTAAAGGAATGTCTAAGCGTTCTCTCCAAGAAGCTTCAGAGTGATTTTTACCTTCAAATTTTAATGTTTTCCAATTAGCTTCTGTATAGCCGTTTAATTGCATTATTGAATCAATTTTTAACTGATATGGCTCATAGTATTGATCTAGAGTTTTGCTTCCATAATCAAAATATATTTTATGATTTTTAGAACTTGGTATTTGTTTTCCGAAGTAATTAATAAACGCTTGTGCAATTATTGGGTTGTCATTAAATGTACCAATCCAGTGTGTAGATAAACAAGCAGCACCTTCGAAAACTTCTGGGTATTCGCTAATGGCATACATGGAGATTAAACCACCATAGCTTGATCCCATTATAAATGTATTTTCTTTATTAGTTAGTGTAGTATATTTAGTGTCTATATATGGTTTTAACTCTTCAACTATAAATTTTAAATAATTGTCTGAGTGTATATCCTTCATCATATTTTTAGTGTACTCTACTTTATTTAGTGCTGTTCTAACAGAATCTACATAATTTTGAGGTAAGCTTTCAAAAGGTTTTTGAGGGAAGTAATCACCAACTCTTCCAATGTCAGAATTCCAAATACCAACAACTATTGTGTTTTTAATAGTTTTTTTGCGTGATAGTTTTCCCATCATTTCATCAACTTGCCATTCATCGTTTAGCCAAGACATGCTGGGGTCGTATAATGTTTGTCCATCATTCATGTATAAAACAGCATATTTTTTTGAAGAGTCGTAGTTTGAAGGCAGCCAAACATCAATATTTCTATCAGAAACGTATTCTGATTTCATCATTGTAATTCGTTCAACTTTACCGTCACTTATTTTAAGAGAATGGTTTTTTTCTTCTTTACACGACGATAATGTAATTAGACAAACACTTATTAATAATAGTAGATGTTTCATAATTTCAATGATATTAATTAGTCATTATTTTTTGGAAAAACAGTTAAGCGAAGCAAGGTACTTCCATAAGGAACTAACTCAATATATTCCGTTTCACCTTCCGTTTGAAGCTCTTTTGGAAACTCAGGAGTTGTTTTAAAGTTATCGGTATTTTCAATTTCTTTCAATTCCCAATTTGTAACTTTTTTTACAGGAACTCTAATTTTTATTGGTGAGTTTCCTGTATCCCAAGCGTAACCGTTTTCTTTAGTTTTAATAATTTCTATTCCCGAATTTTTACCTTCTGATAAATTTAAAGCATAGTTCCAATCTGTATTTGGTTGCATTTCTAAGGCAGGGAACTCCTTAGTTGAACGTTCGTAATCAGCTGCAATTGTAGTAGTTTCACTAATTGGGTAACTGTAAACTAACGGACCTCTTTCAATTCCAATACCATTGTTTGGCCAAGAACTTGTTGTAACTTCCATAGGCATTGTTAGTAAAATTACATCGTTGTTTGAAAATTCACGTTCTAATTTAAAAAATGTACCAGCAGTTATTTCAGCATCAACAGTTTTACCATTTACGGTTAGTTGCGTATCGCTACTCCATGCAGGAATTCTGATATAAAATGGGAATGAAGTTGGTTTTTCAAGCTGAAATTTAAATTCAACATTTTCAGAAAATGGATAATTTGTTGCCTCAGTAATTGTAATTGGCATTTGATTTTCACCCACATTAGCGGTTACAGTTGTTGGTCCAAATAGAGATGCTACTAAACCATTGTTTTCAGAACTTAACCACATTTGCTCCACATAATAAGGCATAAATCGGTTTACATTTCCTGTACAACATTCAACATCGTGCCCAGGTAAAAAAGCCATTCTACCAGGGTTGTGGCCGTAATCATTTGAAGTTAATGTTGAAATAAACTGATTAGGCGCTGAGAAATATTGATGCGATTTAAAATCTTTTGTTATGGAACCAATACCTGCATTAAATACAGCTTTTTCAATTTTATCACCTAAGTTTGCATCTCCAGTAATTCTAAGTAAATATCCAAACGTATGTGGAAATACAGCTGTGTTACAAGTTTCTGTACCCGATAATTCTGAAATACCTGTAAAATGTTCTGTAGAACTTGGTAAACCAGAGATTAACATATTGTATTTTTCAGCTTTTTTAATTCCATTTAAAGCTTCTTCTAAATATTCTTTTTTACCAGTATGACTGTATAAAATAGCAGGGATTTTAACCAATTCTAAATATACTACCACATGATGATCTGGTTGTCTATCAGCTCCAAATTGAATATCAGAGCCTGCTCTGTTTCTATTCTCAATATCAGATTTAAATATACGATAGGCTTCTTCAGCCATTTCTAATAATTTTTCGTCTTTGGTAATTCCGTACAGCCAACAAATTTCTTCTACATTGGCCAACTCTAAATCGTCAGCAAAATCTTTTGCTGTAAATGTTAAATAATGTTTGTGTAAAGCTTCAACAATTTTCAGGTCTTTAGTTTCGCTATAATCAGTCATATATGTACGAAAAAAACCTGCATAAGGCCAACGCCACCATCTATCAGCTAAGTTAGTGCTAACTCTACCAGTTTCAGGATTTATATGGTCTAACACATATTGTGTTTGTACTTTGGCTTTTTCTTTTAAAGATGCATCATTTAGCAAATGTCCTAATCTGTTAGCACCATCTATATAGTACCCTGTTTGTTCATATGGCCACCAAGCTTTTGTAGAGCCTTTAATTTTTTCAGTTGCCCACATTTTTGTGTCATACGGATACCCAGCAACTTCAATATTTCCTGTTAAACCATCTTTTTGTCGAATCAAAAATTCTTCAATCCAACCATTAGGTTGAATGGCTGTAATTTGTAGTTTATTAAAGGTGTTAAATTCTGGGTTTTCATTTTGTACTTCTTCAGAACAACTTATGAAGAATAAAATTAAAAAGATTGAAAGTGTTTTAATTATTGTTTTCATTTTAAAATATTTTGCATTTATAAATGGTGCTTTATTTTGTTGGAAATGTAACTCTACGTAGTGTGCTACTTCCCATTGGTTTTAATGTTACTTCAGTAAATTTGTTAAGTTCTGTATTAAAAAGTTTACCAACTAGTTGTCCATTTTGTGTATTCCAAGGGTTTGCAGTTGAAGTGTTGTCACTTTTTACATACGTAAACCCAAATGAGTTTTTATTTTCTGAAGCGACTAAAGCTAAATTTTTGTAGTTCTCACTAGTTGAAAAAACTTGGTAATCTATAAATCCTTTTACTTCGTATTGTTTTACAATTTCTTCT
>NZ_WTAR01000127.1 GCF_013139515.1 Lutibacter sp. | reverse complement strand
ATAACGATTATTTTCAATCAGCAACTTATTACCATACTGAAGGAAAAGATTTAAAGCAAGCTTTAGCTTGGATGGAAAAAGCAACTAAAGGTGATAATCCTCCTTTTTGGTACTTACGAAGAATGAGTTTAATTCAAGCTGATTTAGGAGACAAAGCTGGTGCTATTGCAACTGCTAAAAAATCTTTAGCCGGAGCTGAAAAAGCAAATAACGCTGATTATGTTAAAATGAATAAAGAATCAATTGCTGAATGGGCACATTAATTTTTTTTGATTGATTGATTTTTGAAAAAGCCACATCAATATGATGTGGCTTTTTTATTTAATATACAATCAATTTTAACTATTAATCGTCGTCATCATCGTGATCCTTTTTAGTCTTCTTCTGCTTTTCATTATCTACTCCTTTTACATTTTTTATAATCTCAAGAGTATTCAGATAATCCTTTGATTGAATTTCTGAATGACGTATTTGTCCTCCTAAATTTCCTACTTGAACAAAAACTGCAAAAGTTACTACCGAAACTGAAAGCGCTACAATAGTTGCTGTTTTTTCAAATGAATATTTTCTTACAATAGCAATAAAACTAAGCAATGATAAAATTCCTAAGAAAGCCATAAATACTATTGCATTTTCAGCAAATTCCTCATGTCTTTCAATTAAATTTTCTGAAACTCCTGCAATATGTTCAACAGTTTCTTCAGCACCATCTCCTGTTAAATAAACAGGAATTGTTAATAATGACATGAGTATAAAAATTGCAAAAGCAACTTTTTTAATTTCGTTTTTCTTTGAAAATTGACCATAAATCAAAATTCCGATTCCTAAAATTGTTCCAACAATAGGAAAATGCGTTAGCATTAAATGAAGATGTGTAGCATCCATAATTTTATAAATTTTATTTGTTAATCTTTTAAACTTTAATATTCTATACTGAATAAAAAGATGGTGGTCCTCTCAAACCATTTAGTTTAACAAACTAAATATTACTAAAATTACTTGTACTTAAATTTAATTCTTTTATTAAATAACTTGTATCAAAAAAGGGTAAATCTGAATTCGATATAAACGCATTAGAAACTATTTCATTTTTAAAAGTCTCTTTAACATCAAATTGAGCTACTACTAAATTATCTATACTTTCATCATTACTTTCATGAAAAAATAGCACTAACAAATCAAGTATATTATCATTATTTTGATGAAGTGTAACATGTTCAACTTCGCTCATTTCATCATAATGTTTATGTGAAATAAGCGTATGAAGTACTATAATTACTAAAGCGCTCCTAAATAAAATTTGTTTGATTACATTAATCATTCATTCAACTATTCTCCTAAATAATTCTTAAATATACTATAAATATTTAAGCATGTTTTTCAACAGCTAATTTATTAAAAACTTGTAAAATCATGGCAATTAACATTACCAACATACAACCAAATAAATTAAGCCATAAATACGGCATCCAATCATAATACCACCCAATTATCACAACTATTTGAGTTATTAAAGCTGCAACAAATACGGCATTACTTTTTACAAATTTTATAAAAAATGCTAGTAAAAATATACCCAACACATTTCCATAAAAAATAGAACCTATAATATTTACTAGTTGAATTAAATTATCAAACAAATTGGCAAAACTTGCAACTAAAATTGCAATAATTCCCCAAGCTAGCGTAAACCATTTTGAAGCTTTTACATAGTGTTGATCTGTTTTATCAACTGTCACATTCCGCTTATATAAATCTATAGCAGTTGTACTTGCCAAAGCATTTAATTCTGAAGCGGTACTTGACATTGCTGCTGATAAAATTACTGCCAACAACAAACCTATCAACCCACGTGGTAAATTGTTTAAAATGAAGTGAATAAATACATAATCTTTATCGTTAGTTTCTACTTTAGCATTTTCAGAGATATTTGCTTTTTCAATTAACTTTTTAGCTTCAGCTCTATTATCTCTTTCTAAAGAATTTAATTGCTGTATTTCTTTAACCAAACTTTCATCTGATAAATTGGCACCATAATTTAAATTTGCTTCAGATTTTAATAATTCAATTTCTTTATGTTTAGTTTCTAAAGCCAAATATTCATCAGCATATATAGAGTTTTTTACAACTTCAGTAGCAGATGGATTAAAATTTAAAGGTGAAGCATTGAATTGATAAAACACAAAAACCATAACACCAACCAACAAAATAAAAAACTGCATTGGCACTTTTAACAAACCATTAAAAACAAGGCCTAATTGCATCTCTTTTAACGACTTCCCTGATAAATAACGCTGTACTTGACTTTGATCTGTACCAAAATATGACAATGCTAAAAAGGTTCCGCCAATTATTCCGCTCCAGAAAGTATATCTATTATCTAAATTAAATGAGAAGTCTAACACTTCCATTTTTCCACTTGCTCCGGCAATCTTTAATGCGTTTGAAAAGGTAATTCCGTCAGGTAAATAGCTTACAATTAAAAAGAAAGCAACAAACATTCCTGTAAAAATTACTGCCATCTGATGCTTTTGAGTAACACTTACAGCTTTAGTTCCACCACTCACAGTATAAATAATTACCAACACTCCAATAATAATATTTAAGGTGGTTAAATCCCAACCTAAAACTGCCGATAGAATAATAGCTGGTGCAAAAATGGTGATTCCAGCAGCTAAACCCCGCTGAATTAAAAATAAAATTGCTGCTAAACTTCTAGTTTTTAAATCGAAACGAGTTTCTAAATATTCATAAGCCGTAAAAACTTTTAATCGATGGTAAATAGGAATAAAAACCAAACAAATAACAACCATTGCAATTGGCAACCCGAAGTAGAATTGCACAAAACCCATACCGCTATGAAACGCTTGTCCGGGAGTTGATAAGAAAGTAATTGCACTGGCTTGTGTTGCCATTACAGACAATCCAATTGTCCACCATTTTGCCTCACTTCCACCTTTAATATAGTCAGTTACATTTTGGCTTCCACGTGTTTTCCAAGCACCGTATGAAACTATAAACAATAGCGTTCCAATTAATATAATCCAGTCTAGTTGTTGCATTTTTTATGAGTATGATTTCATTATAATATAAAACAACACAATATAGACTGCATTTGCTATAAGCACTGCTGTGAACTCTTTTTTCCAAACGAATTTTTTATTTTCCATACTTAATTTTTTAGTAGTTTTTCAGTATTATTTTCACCTACCGAAAGCATATTTGCGAATAATTTATACGCTCCGGGAACACCTGCTGGCAATTCTCTAAAAAAGCTTAAACCCGTATAAATAAAATTCCCTTCTCCATATTTTGCAACTAATAAACTACCACTTTTTGCAGTTTCATTTTTATCATTCATACTTAAAACAGCTTCAAAATTTGAATCCCATTTATTTGGAAAATACAAACCTCGCTCTTGTACCCAACCTTCAAAATCTTGCTGACTTATCTTATTTGGGTAATTTAAAAGTTCATGAGCTGGGTTTAAAATTTGAACTTCTGCATTTTCATCAGTAACTCTATCTCGCGATAATTTTAATGTATATGGAGCAACTTTCGTTACTTTTAACCTGTGATTTGTATTGTATTGCACTATCATAGTTCCTCCATTATTCACATAATTATGAAGGTGTTTTTGATAAAATTTAGCTCTTTCGTTCGTATTATAAGCTCTAATTCCCAAAATTACAGCATCAAAATTTTGTAATTTTTCAGGTGTAATATTATCATCGCCTAATTCTACAACAGTATATCCTATTTGACGTAAACTTGTTGGAACTGCATCTCCGGCACCTTGTATATACCCAATTAATTGTCCTTTTTTCTGAATATTTAAACGAACAACTTTTGCTTCTGAAGGCATTATAATAGATTGAAAAGGGATATGATTGTAATCAATTTCAATCAATTCATTTGTATACGTTTTATCACCTATTTCAATCATAGGAGAAATTAAACCTTCCGATTGATTTACTGGCGGCGTTACCACAAATTCAAAACTTTGCTCTCCCCCTTTTTGAACTAAATTAAATTGGTGATTTTCAGGTGTTACTTTCCAATTTCCTGGAATACACAAACTAATTTTTCCTTGTAAACTGTCTTTTACTGCTTTTACTTTAATAGAAATTTTCTGTGAATTATCCTCTGAAAAAATATACACTTTCTCATTAAATGAAGCCGAAACTTCAGGTAAAATTTCAAAAGGTTTGTACACTTCTCCTTTTACAGGATCGTTGTATTTATACGTCACTTCTTTTGTGAAAGGAATTGAAACGCCTTCAAAATCAAGTGAAAAATTAGCAAAAATACTTCTTGGTGTCTCTGGTAAACTTATCAAATTATTATCATAAACTTTATACATTCCTAAAGTTCCTTTTCCAGCTAACCAATAAGGAAATGTTTTATTGATATTTGAAGGAATTTCAATATCCATAGAAAATTTGTGAGGCTGGTTATTTTCTAATTGAATTGATTTTCCTTCAGAAATATTTAAAGGATAAATAGTTACTAAATTCAATTTAATTGGGTAATCACTTCTATTTATAGCTTCAATTTTAATGGTGTTTTTTGAATTTAAAGTAGTTGATGAATTATTAGCAACAGCCTCTAAATATAAACCTGCACAAGCTGCAATAATATCTTTTATTTCTTTCGACTTAATTTGTTTCCAATGTGTATCCTTTAATTTTGAAATTAATTGATAGGCTTCAACCAGTTCTGGAATACTTGCTGATAGATTTTTAAAATTGAATTCGTTTTCAACTTTTTGCAAAATAGTTGCAATTTCTGCTCCTCCTTCTACTCTATTCCAAGTGGTATCTATTCCATCAAAAACATTTTTATTGACTGGAAAATCACCTTTTAAAAATTCTAAATATTCAGTTTGACTTCCACGTGTTCCGGTACTTCCAAACCCTTGCGATTGATGTTGACTTCTACTTA
>NZ_WTAR01000037.1 GCF_013139515.1 Lutibacter sp. | reverse complement strand
TTGGCTTTTGATTTAGGTTCAAAAGGGAAACATGCAGCTAAAAAAAGAACACCTTTATTTTGGTAAGAAAATAAAACACCAAATTAAATAATAACAAAAAGCAACGATTTATAATCGTTGCTTTTTTGGTTTTAAGAAAAATTGTTATAAAAAAAGATAAAATTAAGGTACAAAAAAAGTCTTATTACTTGTAATGATAGCGATAAAGTAATTGGTAATATTATAGTTCTACTCATGAGATTGCTTGATTATCATTTGCAATAATAAAACTAAACCGTCATTCTAGCGAATGCGAGAACCTTTAGCAAAGGAGAACTACAAAATATTTAGCCTAGTATACGCAGATTTCCAATCAAATTTAGAATAACGGGTTTTCAATATTATTTAGACAGTCTATTTTTTTTCTGAAAAATGAAAATTTAACCTTAACCTTTAAAGTAAAAAAAAGCAACCAACAAAACTTTGTATAACGGTAAAAGATAATGAAATATCATCAAGAGATATTGAGTTATCCGTTGAACTTATCGAAAAAAACAGTAGAATTAATTTGATAGGATAGTACAATTAATTTAAAAATATAGTACAATTATTTGTAGTAAATACTACTATTTTTAAAAAGTGGTTAAAAACCCTTTAAAATCAAGAGGTTTGGAAGTGATATAAATATACTGAAATTTGCATTTAAAAACACTAAGTTATCAACTTATTTTTTTAAAAATTAGGGTAAAATAGACTTCAAAAAAAATTATTATAGTTGTTCAAAAAAAGTAAATTCATAATCTTTTATTAAATTAGGATGTGCGATTTTAATTATATCTTTTAAGACTAAATCTGGTCGGGCAGGAGCTAGTTCAAAATATACAATACCACCATTTTTTCCTTGTTTATTTACGTAAGTATAAATTTGTTGGTTTTGAAAAGCCTTAAATTTAGGGTACATATCATTGGCGTTTTTAAGCTGTTCCAATGTTTTATAATAACTAGGAGAAATCCATATATCAGCCTCTTTTCCTTTTTCAAAAACGTTTTCAATGTTTAAGGACAAACTTCCTTTTCCTTCAGAATCTTTCCATAAATAATTTGTATTGGCATGCTTTAAAAAAGTAGCTTCAAAACTGTCGCCGGCAGGTAAATTCCATATATCTTTAAATAAACCACCAGAAATTACACTAGGTTTATTAGTTGCTTTTAATGCAATTGCTTTGGCTTCCAAATAATTTGCTTCAATTTTATTAAAAATACTATCTGCTTCAGCTTCTTTTTTAAACAATACACCAAAAAACTTAATCCATTCAGCTCTACCTAAAGGAGTTTCCTCTAACCAATCACCATTTAAAATTACTGGAATCCCTAATTTTTCAATGACGCCGAACATTTTATTATTACTGTTTAATGAAAACCCAACCACTAAGTCAGGATTTAAATCTAATAATAATTCTGTATTTATGTTTTCTTCATTACCTAATTCTTTAACAAAGCCATTAGCAATTAAATTAGCAGTTTTTTTTGATGAAATATACTTAGTGTTTGGGAATCCTACTAAATGCTCCTCTACATTTAATAATTCAAGCATTGGAATGTGTGTTGTACTTGTTACTACAATTGAATTTACTGGAGTTTGAATAGCATTTAAATTTGTAGTGTTTTTAGATTTAGACAATACATATTCAAAAGTTTCTTTAGAATTTTGGTATGGAGCTTTAATAGTTAGCTTCGTGTAATCTTCAAACCGTTGAATTGTAAACCCTTTTGCATATTTAATTTCAGAAGTATTTATAACTTCAATACTACTTTTGGGTTTTTCATTTTTACAAGAAAATAGTAGTACTGATAAAAGAGATATTGATATAATTTTAGGAAGAAAAATCTTCATTTTATTTAAATTTTTACAAATGTACTATTTTAGAAATTTAGTAAGAATAAATGATACTAATTCATCTGAATTAATTAATTTCGCAGCTGATTATGGTTCTTATGTATGCATCAGTAAACATAAGTGAAAAGGGAAGTTGGTTAAAATCCAACGCTGTTCCCGCAACTGTAAGCTAAAGCCGATATTTTTCGGTGGTTGTTATTCAACTTTAACCACTGTTCTTTTAGAATGGGAAGGTAATAACAATACGCAAGCCAGGAGACCTGCCACAATCAATATACAATTCAAGCTTTCGGGAGAAGGGGTTGAGTATGGTTTACTATACTTCAATACTTACCTGATTTATTATTTTAATAATTAAATCATTTAAAAATGAAAAAAACATTGGTTCAAGTAAGTGCTTTTTGCGTGCTTTTTGCATTTAACACATTACAAGCTCAAGAAACAACAGAAAAAGTTGAGCAATTAGAAGAAGTTGTAGTTTCTGCAACAAAATTTGAAACTAAAAAAGAGAACATTGGTAAAATTATTTATCAAATCAATCGTGAAGAGTTAGAGAATTTAAAAGGAAAAACAGTTATTGATGTATTGGATAATATTGCAGGTATTGAAGTAAATGGCGTAAACAGTTCAGCAGGGAAAAATAAAAGTACTTTTATTAGAGGTGGTAGAGATAAGCAAGTATTGGTGCTTATTGATGGTGTTCCTGTTAGTGATCCTTCGGGAGTAAACACTGCTTTTGATTTGCGTTTATTAACATTAAGTCAAATTGAATCTATTGAAGTTATGAATGGTGCTGCGAGTACTTTATATGGTTCAGGCGCTGCTACCGGAGTTATTAATATTCAATTAAAAAAATCTGCTAAAAAGCCAATTTCACTAAATTATCAAACATCAATAGGTACTAATAATTCCCAAGACGATAGTAAGTTAAATTTTAATGATTTTAATCAGAATGTGTCTGTAAATGGTAGTTTAAAAAAGTTTAGTTACTTGGCTACTTTAAATACTTCAAAAACAGATGGTTTATCTGAAGCTAGTGACAAAAATAGTGAGATAGAATTTGCAAGTGATAAATTTAAAGCCACCAATACATTTGTGCGTGTAGGTTATAAATTTACAGCGAATTTTAACGTGCAATTATTTAGTAACTACGATAAAGATGTCTATGACTATGACGCCGGAGGGTTTTCAGATTCTGATATAAATAACGGTGAAAACAAACAACATAGAGTTGGAATTTCTTCTGAATTGAAATACATTAAAGGAAGTGTTAAATTAATTGCTTCATACAATAAAATGGATAGAATGTTTGATAGTTTTAATAGCTGGACTGCTGATACTGATTATTTTGAATACACTGGAAAAACTCATGTAATTGATGTGATAAATAACTATAAAATTTCTAATGAGGTTCAATTAATTTCAGGACTTAATTACCAAAAACAAAGCAATCAAACCAATAGTCCTTATGGAAATATTGAAGATGATTTAGCAAATTACACAACAACTGATCCTTATTTTACAATAGTTTACAATGCAGCATCAGGTTTTAATATAAATGCCGGTGCACGTTTAAATAATCATAGTGAATACGGAAATCATATGGTGTATAATGTAAATCCATCATATAATTTTAATAATAACTTCAGAATATTTTCTTCATTAAGTACAGCTTTTATTGCACCTAGTACGTATCAATTATTTTCTCAATATGGAAGCACAACTTTAAATCCTGAAGAAAATAAAACAGTTGAATTAGGTTTTGTGTATTCAAAAAATAAATTAGTTGAAGTAAATTCAGTTTTCTTTTATAGAGAAGAAGATAACGCTATTATTTTACCCGATTATATTACCTATGTAAATGCTGAAGAAACTTTAAATGCAAAAGGTGTAGAAACTGAAATTAAAGTTGAAGTTTTAGCTGATTTAATAGTTAAATTTGGACATACATACACAACTAAAAGTGCTGATGTAGATTATATACCAAAAAATAAATTTACTGCTTTGGTTGAAACAAATAGTATAAAAAACACCTATGTATCACTTCGCTTTAAAAATATCTCAAAAAGAACGTATTTTGATCAATGGGGAACAGGAAGTAATATTGTTGTTGATGCCTATAGTTTGGTAGATTTTTATGCAAGCCATACAATATTAAAAGATAGATTATCAGTATTTACGCAAGTAAATAATATTTTTAATGAAGATTATGTAGAAACTATTGGTTACACTACAAAAGGTAGAAACTTTAAAATTGGCTTAGATTTTACATTCTAATGTTAGAGTTGCTAGTATAATTATATGTTAAATAAAGCCTGTCGCAAGATGGGCTTTATTAATTTTACTATTTTTATCGAACTAAAAAAATAAAAATGACTTCTATTTCTAAATCTACTTTAAATTTTTTAAAAGAATTAAAAAAGAATAACACTCGTGAGTGGTTTAATGAAAATAAGCCAGGTTTTCAGGTAGAGCAAATTAAAGCTAAAGAATTTTACAATACCTTAATGGAGGGTTTAAATGCACATGATGATATTGAAAAGCTAAAAATATTTAGAATTTATAGAGATGTTCGCTTTTCGAAAGATAAAACACCTTATAAGCCACATTTTGCAGGTCATTTTGTTAGAGGAACAAAACGATTACGTGGTGGTTATTATTTGAGAATAAGACCGGGTGAAAGTTTTTTGGCTGGTGGTTTTTGGGAACCAAATAAAGAAGATTTATTACGTATTAGAAAAGAGTTTGAAATGGATGCTAGTGAAATACGTGAAATTATTGAACATAAAACATTTGTAAAGCATTTTGATAAGTTACAAGGAAACTCATTAAAAACAGCTCCTAGAGGTTTTGATAAAGAACATCCTGATATGGATTTAATTAGAATGAAACAGTTTATTGTAACGCGTAATTTTACAGATAAAGAAGTGCTTTCCCCAAATTTTTTAGATGAAGTTAGCAGTTCTTTTAAAGTAATGCGGCCTTATTTTGACTATATGAGTGAAATACTCACAACCGATTTAAATGGTGTATCAATAATTGACTAATTAATGTTATTGTTGCCTTCTTCTTTTACCGTATTCATGAAGTATTCTTCTGTTAAAATCTTTTTCAGATTTTTTTAGCATTATAATTTTTTTAGCTGAAATTATTTTAGAAAGTTCTTGAATTAATTTTATTTTATTATCTGTTATTTGTTGTTCGGTTATTATAACTTCATCTATAAATTCTTGCGCCTTTTTTTCTGATATATTTTCTATACCGTCTGTAAATTGAATTTTACGCATCATACCACCTTCAATAGACATTTTTAAAGTGTGCATTTTTTCTGTATATAAATTATATACTGGCCAAAATTTTTCTGCTTCTTTTGGAGTAAGGTTCAATGCATCAGTAATATATGATGTTTTTAAGGCTGTTATTTTTTGACGATTCATCATTTGTTGCCCAAAAGCAATGTGTGATGTTAATAAAAGCACAAAAATTATAAGTGTTATTTTTTTCATTTTTTTAATTTTCAAAAATTATACTTTCCAAATCTTCATCCGTTAAGTAGTTTGCTACTTCATCATCAGAAAGCGATTCGCTATCAATTTCAGTAGTTAATTCAATTTCAGGATACATAGCTGCAATACTTAAGGCATCAATATCAATATTATTGTTGTTAATCCAATTTTCAATTTCTGAAGAAGCTAAAGAATCAAAAGTTACTTTTGATGCATTGGTATTTAAAGTAAAAATTAATAGGAGTGAAGCTGCAATAGAAATAGGGGCAACATATTTAATAATTTTACTTTTTAATGAGATTACTTTTGAAGTTGATTTAATTTTGTTAAAAACAGCATCTTCTAGGTTTTCAAAATAGGTGTCAGAAACTTCTTCGTTAGTAGTGTTATTTTGAATAGCTTCAGCTTTTAATTTAGTAAGTACAATGTCTTCAAGAGAGTTAAAATAGTTTTCAGGTGTTTTAAATGGATTTTTAGCCTTTTTTTGTTGAAGTTTTTCAGCATTTAATTCAGCAATAACAGCATCTTCAACAGTTTCGAAATAATTTTTAGGAATTTTAAAATCAGTTTTTTTAAGTGAAATTTCACTTAATTTAGGTGCTATTTTATGTAAATCTTTTTTATTCATTTCTAATACTTAGACTCAGTTTTAAACCAATAGTTTAATGTGATTTTAAAAAAATTTCAATTTTTTTTACAGCATGAAAATAGGAAGCTTTTAGTGCTCCAACTGAAGTTTCTAAAACTTCAGACATTTCATTATATTTCATTTCTTCAAAATATTTCAAATTAAAGACCAATTGTTGTTTTTGTGGTAATGTAAAAATGGCTTTTTGTAATAATTCTTGAATTTCATCACCCGTATAATTAGTGTCTTCATGTAAAGTGTCAGCCATTTTATGCTGTAATTCACTTATATCAACGTGTTGTTTAGCTGCTTTTTTATTTATAAATGTAATTGCTTCATTTGTAGCAATTCTAAACATCCAAGAGTATAATTTACTATTTTCTTTAAATGAGTGAATGTTTTTAAAAACCTTTATAAATGTATTTTGAAGTACATCATCCGCATCATCATGTGACAATACAATTTTACGTATATGCCAATACAAGCGTTCTTTATGCAAAGTCATTAAACTACGAAAAGCTTGTTCTTGTGTATTGGGATTTTTAAGTTGGGCTACTAATAGTTGTTCGTCAGTCACGTACTAATTTTTAGATTAGACAACTAAATTAAGTAAAGGTTTAATTGAAATCAAAAAAATTAAGGAATGTTTTCAAAATTTCTTTTAGAATATCCAAATAGACGCTCTTTTTTAATGATAGCGGCAATTCCTTTTGGAAGCATTTCTTCCCAACCTTGTTTTCCATTTGAAATCATTTCTAAAACAGTTTTTGAGAAAATATCTAACATATCAGGGTTATAATCTTTAATATCAACTACTTTGCCATTGTATTTAAAGAATTTATATAATTCTTTCATACGTGGGTGTACTTTTAAATTTTCGCTTGTTCTTATTTTGCCTGTATGTTGGTCTTTTAAAGGGTATAAGTATACTTTTAAATCTTTAAAAAATAATTTTCCAAAAGCTTCTAAAATTCCACCACTTAAATTTCGGTAGTATTTTTCATCAAAAATTTGTATAAAGTTGTTAACTCCCATAGCCAAGCCAATTTTTTCTTTTGTAAATTCAGAAAAGTATTCAACTAATTTGTAGTATTCTTGGTAATTGGTAATCATTACATTTTGACCTAGCGAGCACACTAATTCGGTTCTTTCTAAAAAATCTCTTTCATCAATTTCACCTTCAGCTATTAAATTTGCGAGTGTAATTTCAAAAATAATTTTTGTGTTTTCTTTTTGTACGTTTTTTTCATTTAAAAACAACTGTTCAGCTAGTTTAAAAATTTCCATATTTAATTTTGTAACTGGCCTAAAACTTCCGCGAAGTGCTAAAATATTGGCTTTGTAAAGTTGTTGAGCTGGTAATAAATTATTACCGTCAGGTCCAAACATCACTGCATTTGTCATTCCGTTTTTTACTAATAATAAACTCATTAATCTATTGTCTACATATGAAAAACGAGCACCAGAGAAATTAATCATGTCAATTTCTAATTGAACTTCGTGTAAATTATCATACAACGATTTTAATAATTCTTTAGGCTTATCATTTAAGTAAAAAGCACCATAAATTAAGTTTACACCTAAAACCCCAAGTGTTTCTTGCTGTAATTTAGCGTCTGTTTCTTTAAAACGAACATGTAAAATAATTTCATTATAGGCTTCTAAAGGATCTAGTTGAAATTTAATTCCAACCCAACCATGACCTTTGTATTTTTTTGAAAAGTCTATAGTAGTTACTGTATTTGCAAATGAAAAAAACATTTTACCAGGATGAATTTTTCTATTTAATCTGTCTTCAGTAAGTTCAATTTCATAGGTAAGCATTCTTTTTAAACGCTGTTCGGTTACATAACGTCCTTCTTCTTCAATACCATAAACTGCATCAGAAAATTCTTTATCATAAGCACTCATAGCTTTAGCTATAGTTCCTGAAGCACCACCAGCTCTAAAAAAATGACGTACAGTTTCTTGTCCGGCTCCAATTTCGGCAAAAGTACCGTAAATGAATTCGTTCAAGTTAATTTTTAATGCTTTAGCCTTGCTTGATGGAATATCATTAATTTCAGTATCACCTTTTAACTTAAGAGCCATGTTGATTTTTTAGTTTTTGCAAAATTACTAAAATTTGATTGCTCAAAGTATATTTAAAAGTAAAAGAGGCTAGAAAATTAATTCTACCCTCTTTTTATAAATTTCAATTAAAATAAATTACATATTTTTAAGTTCACTAACTAATTCAGTTAAAGCTTTTTTAGCATCACCAAATAACATTGAAGTTTTTGCGTTGAAGAATAATTCATTTTGAATTCCTGCATAACCTGCATTCATACTACGTTTGTTTACAATAATATGTTTGGCATTTTCAACATCTAAAATTGGCATTCCATAAATTGGACTTGTAGGATCGTTATGTGCTGCTGGATTTACAACATCATTTGCACCAACTACCAATACAACATCTGTATTAGGGAATTGAGGATTGATATCATCCATTTCAATTAACTTGTCATAATCTACATTACTTTCAGCCAATAAAACATTCATATGGCCTGGCATACGACCCGCAACTGGATGGATAGCGTAAGACACATCAACTCCTTTTTCAGTTAATACTTGCTCTAGTTCATGAATTACATGTTGTGCTTGTGCAACTGCTAAACCATAACCTGGTACAATTACAACTTTATTAGCATAATTTAATAGTACAGCTGAATCACTTGCAGTCGTTTTTTTGATATTACCACCTGTTTTTCCAGCACTAGCTCCACCAACTTCAGCATCGCCTCCAAAAGCGCCAAATATAACATTAGCAAGTGATCTGTTCATAGCGTCACACATTACAAATGTTAAAATTAAACCAGCTGAACCTACTAATATACCACCAACTAACATAACCATGTTACCATATAATATACCTGTAATTGCTGCTGCAATACCAGTTAAAGAGTTTAATAGTGAAATTACTACTGGCATATCTGCACCACCAATAGGGAATACAAATAATAAACCATAAATTAATGAAGCAGCTAGTAAACCATAAATAAGAAGTGAACTATTTCCACCCATCATTACAATATAAGCTCCAAAAGCAATAAGACCTAAAAATAAGATATTATTAATTAGGTTATATTTAGGAAGTCTGAT
>NZ_WTAR01000071.1 GCF_013139515.1 Lutibacter sp. | reverse complement strand
GAACAAGAATTTAACAGAAGAATCCTGCAAGAATACGGTAAAAGAAGAAAAATGCAACGACAATAAAATAGTGACAAAATTATAATCTACACCCTTGAAAACATCAGTTACCCTATTTTAGATTCTTATCAAGAATCTAAAAATAAGTTGATACGGATTTTACTTTTCTACTCTTTTTTATGAATACATTTTATTTCGTAACTCTTTTATTTTGGCACTTTCTAAATACTCATCAAAAGTAGAATACCTATCTATAACACCTTTTGGAGTAATCTCAATAACTCTATTAGCAACTGTATGTGCAAATTCGTGGTCATGTGTTGTAAATAACACCGTTCCTTTAAAATTACTTAATGAATTATTAAATGCTTGAATTGACTCTAAATCTAAGTGATTTGTTGGTTCATCTAACATTAAAACATTTGCTCTCATCATCATCATTCTAGACAACATACATCTTACTTTTTCTCCTCCCGATAAAACATTACATTGTTTCAAAGCTTCTTCTCCACTAAAAATCATTTTCCCTAAAAAGCCTCTTAAATAAACTTCTTCACGCTCTTCTTCAGTTTTAGCATATTGACGTAACCAATCAACTAAATTTAAGCTAGCATCCTTAAAAAAATCTGCATTATCTAATGGTAAATATGATTGATTTGTAGTAACTCCCCATTGAAATTTTCCACTATCTGCTTTATCATTATTATTTAAAATCTCATATAAAGCAGTTACTGCTCTAGAGTTTTTAGATATTAAAGCTACTTTATCTCCTTTATTTAGGTTAAAATGAATATCATTAAATAAAACTTCTCCATCATTAGTTTTTGATAAATGCTCTACATTTAAAATTTGATCTCCGGCTTCTCTTTCTCTTTCAAAAATAATTGCAGGATACCTTCTACTTGATGGTTTAATTTGATCAACATCTAGTTTTTCAATCATTTTTTTACGACTGGTTGCTTGTTTTGATTTTGCAACGTTTGCAGAAAAACGACGAATAAATTCTTCTAATTCTTTCTTCTTATCTTCAGCTTTTTTATTTTGTTGTGCTCGTTGTCTTGCTGCTAACTGGCTAGATTCATACCAAAAAGTATAATTTCCTGAGAAATGATTTATTTTACTAAAATCAATATCTGAAATATGCGTACAAACTGCATCTAAAAAGTGACGGTCATGCGAAACAACAATTACTGTATTATCATAATTTGCTAAAAAGTTTTCTAACCAAGCAATCGTTTCAAAATCAAGATCATTTGTAGGCTCATCCATTATTAAAACATCAGGATTACCAAATAAAGCTTGTGCTAATAACACACGTACTTTCGCTTTTCCATCTAGCTCGTTCATTAAAGTATAGTGCATATCTTCTTTAATTCCTAAAGAAGATAACATGTTAGCGGCATTACTTTCAGCGTTCCAACCTCCCATTTCTTCAAACTCAACACCTAACTCACCTACTTTAATACCATCTTCTTCTGAAAAATCTTCCTTAGCATAAATGGCGTCCATTTCTTTTTTTACTTCAAAAAGTTTTTTATTACCAATCATAACTGTATCTAAAACTTGGTACTCATCAAAAGCATAATGGTCTTGTGATAAAACAGACATGCGTTTTCCATGGTCTAAGTTTACTTGTCCAGATGTAGGGTCTATTTGTCCTGAAATAATTTTTAAAAAAGTTGATTTACCTGAACCATTGGCGCCAATAATTCCATAACAATTTCCAATTGTAAATTTCGTGTTAACCTCGTCAAACAAGATACGTTTTCCAAATTGGACAGATAAATTTGATACTGAAAGCATGCTATATATTTATTTTAAAATTTTTGCAAAAGTAGTAAATTAGATTCACTAAAAAATATTTAATTTAAAGTTAATTCTACGCTAAAAATATAAGTATTTTTTTATTTAACATCTCATTAACAAGTAAACACAATTGTTGTGTGTATTTTTGTTTTAATTCAATCTCAATGAAATACTTTATAAGTGCCATAGTAATAATTTTAACTTTTAGTTGTAATACAACTACTACTAAAACTGCAACCACCTATTTTGGAGGAGAAATTATTAACCCAAAATCTAATTTTGTCCTTTTATTAAAAGACGATAAAGTAATTGACACTTTATTACTTGATAAAAAAAGTAGATTTTTAAATAATTACAACTCCTTATATGAAGGTTTGTATACTTTTAAACATGGAAATGAGTTTCAATACATTTATTTAGAACCTGCTGATAGTGTTTTGGTTAGATTAAATACTTGGGATTTTGATGAATCATTAGTTTTTAGCGGAGATGGAAGTGCTAAAAATGAGTTTTTAATTAATTTATTTCTTCAAAATGAAAAAGAAGAAAAAATAATGCATGATTTTTTCTATTTGAATGAAAATGATTTTCAGAAAAAAATAGCAACTTTTGCAGCTAAAAAAACCTTACTTTTTGAAGAATTCTCTAAACAAGAGCTAAATTTAACGGAAGGATTTAAAAAATTAACTAATGTTGCAATTCATTTCCCTTTGTACAGATTAAAAGAAATATATCCTTTATTTCATAAAAAAGCTAACAAGCTAAGTGGCTTTCCTACAATTTCAGATAAATTTTATGCATTTAGAAGTGAAATTAATTTAAATGAAGAAAATTTAGTTGCGTTTTACCCTTACCAAAACTATGTAATTAGTTATTTATATAATTTAAGTTACCAACTTAAAGAAGAAGATAAAACTAAAGATAATATTACACTTAATATTTTAAATTATACGATTCAGCAAATTAAATCGGAAGAGTTTAAAAACACACTATTAAAAGGAATTATAGTAAACGATTTTTTAAAAAGCGAATCTACTTGCAGTGTCAATCAAAAAGAATTGGATTTATTTCTAGAAAACTGCACTAATAAACAGTACCGTACACAAGTTAAAAATTTAGTGAACGATAGTAAGTTTGTTTCTAACAATCAACCATTTCAAAGTTTTGAAGTTGTTTCGCATAACAACATTAAACTACCAATTAATGACATTATTAAAGGTCAAAATTCAGTTATTTATTTTTGGTCAACAGATTTTATGTCGTCAGATTATTTGGTTAATCGCATTAAATACCTCGAAAACGAATACCCAAACATGTTATTTATTGGTATAAATATGCAAAACACCAATGAAGATATTACCAAAGATCCTAATTTGAAATTACTTGATATTACAAAACAGTTTAAACTAGCTGATAAAAGTTTTGCGCATAACTACCTAACTAGCAAGTACCCGCGAACTATTATAATTAATTATAATGGAATTGTGGAAAATGGCTTTACCTATTTAGACTCTAAGAAACTAAACTCAGAGCTAAACAAATTAAAATAAGTTACTTTTATTAAGGCTGCGTTAAATATAAGTGTACCTTTGCACGTTTTTTAACCGGTTTATAGATGGGCATCTGTAAATCAATAATTTATACAGAATGACAACATTTAAAGACTTAGGTCTTAATGATAATATCATTAAGGCGTTAACTGATTTAGGGTACGAAAATCCTACAGAAATTCAAGAAAAAGCTATTCCACAAGTAATTGCTTCAAAAGAAGATTTAAAAGCATTTGCACAAACAGGTACCGGAAAAACGGCTGCTTTTAGTTTGCCAATTTTAGAGCAAATTGATACTCAAAGCAAAGATACTCAAGCAATTATTTTATCTCCAACACGTGAATTAGCTTTGCAAATAGCAAAGAATATTGAAGAATTTTCAAAACATATAAAAGGGTTTAACGTTACTGCAGTTTATGGAGGAGCGAGTATTGATGACCAAATAAGAAAACTTAGAAAAGGAATGCACATTGTTGTTGGAACTCCTGGTAGAACAGTAGATTTAATAAACAGAAAGCAATTAAAACTTAATAACGTTCAATGGCTAGTATTAGATGAAGCTGATGAAATGTTAAATATGGGTTTTAAAGATGAATTAGATAAAATTCTTGCTGTAACACCTAAAGAAAAACAAACATTACTGTTTTCTGCAACATTTCCAAGAGAAGTTGAAAGTATCGCTAAAAACTATATGCATAAACCTGTTGAAATTACTTCAGGTGAAAAAAATAAAGGTTCAGATCAAGTATCACATCAATATTATGTTGTTTCAGAAAGAAATAGATACAATGCTTTAAAAAGAATTGCAGATGTAAATCCAGATATTTACAGTATTATCTTTTGTAGAACACGTAGAGAAACACAAGAAGTTGCTGATAAATTAATAAAAGACGGATATAATGCTGATGCACTTCATGGAGATTTATCCCAAGCGCAACGTGATAGTGTTATGGGTAAATTCCGTAAAAAAGTTTTACAAATACTAGTTGCTACAGATGTTGCTGCAAGAGGATTAGATGTTACTGATTTAACGCACGTTATTAATCATAAATTACCAGATCAAATTGAGTCTTATACACACAGAAGTGGTAGAACTGGTAGAGCTGGTAAAGAAGGTATTTCAATTGCAATTGTTACCGGTAGAGAAAAAGGAAAACTGCGTCCAATTGAAAGAATGATTGGAAAACAATTTGTGAGCACTCCAGTTCCAACTGGGAAAGAAATTTGTCAAAATCAATTATTAAAATTAATTGACAAAGTTCATGATATTAAAGTTAACGAAAAAGAAATCGTTGATTTCTTACCTTCAATTTATGAAAAACTTGAAGGATTAGATCGTGAAGAATTAATTAAGAGATTTGTTTCTTTAGAGTTTAACACTTTTTTATCTTACTATCAAAATGCCCCAGATTTAAATGATAGTGATCAAATGCGAGGTAGAGATTCAGATTCTAGAGGGAAACGTAGAGATGATGAAAATATGAGTCGATTTTTTATAAATATTGGTAGAAAAGACAACTTAAATCCGGCTAGATTAATTGGTTTAATTAACGATCAAAAAATTGCTAAAAATATTGAAATTGGCCAAATTGAAATTTTAGATACTTTTTCATTCTTTGAATTAGATAAAAATTATAAAGATGAAACTATTTCGTCTTTTAAAGCCAACGATGTAGATTTTGAAGGTAGAAATGTAAATGTAGAAATTACTGAGAAAAAACGATCTGGAAGAAGTGGTGGAAGACGTGATGGCGGCAGAGATAGAAAAAGAAGTAAAGATAGAAAATCTGATGGAGATTTTAGTGGATTTGGAAGAAGACGCTCCTCTGACAATAAAAGTGCTTTTGGTTCTAGTGACAAAAACTCTAAAAGAAGAAAAAGATAATTTATTAAGCATAAAAAAAACAGCCAATTGGCTGTTTTTTTTTATATAAAAGTGTAATTATATTTTCTTTACTCTAACTGCGTTCATCCCTTTTAAACCACGTTCAAGTTCAAAAGTTACTTTATCATTTTCTTTTACTTCTTCTAATAAACCACTAACGTGTACAAAATATTTTTCTTGAGAAGTCGTATCAAGAATAAATCCAAATCCTTTTGAAGTATCAAAAAAGGAAACTTTACCTTGCTTATCAGCCGATTCTTCCTCTCCTCTATCTTCTTTTTTAGGTATACCTATTTCAATAGTTGAAGCATCAACTTTAATTTTTTTAGTTGGATCTGGCGGCGTACTTGTAAGCTGCCCAAATTCATCAACATAAACAAACTCATTATCTTGCCCTTTTGCTTTACGCTCTTCTTTTTTAAGTAGTTTGTCTTTTTTTTTCTTTAGACGTTTCTTTTCTCTTTCTTTTTTACCAAATGTTTCTTGTGATCCAGCCATTAATTATCTAATTATATTTTTTTGTTAAACTGCAATTTTTAAAAAGATTAAAAGTGCCATCAAAGGTAATAAGAAATAAATTATCCATCAAATCTTGATAATGACGAGTTGCAGTAACCAATAATCGCAGTTATAAATTTTTACTGAAACTTTTTGCAAATATAACATTTTAATTTTTTTAAACCATTAAAATATTTTTACCTAATTTGTACTTATTATTATTTTTGATCTTAAACACTTATAAATCTCTTAAAATTATGACCAATTCAACAAACAAACCAACATCAACTTTTTGGATTATTAGCATTACAGCCTTACTTTGGAATATTATGGGTGTTTCAGCTTATTTAGGCCAAGCGTATATGACTAATGAAGTTTTAGTAGCATTACCTAATGCTGAACAAGCTTATTATACAAATTTACCTGCCTGGGTTACTGCTGCTTTTGCTATTTCTGTTTTTTCAGGAACTCTAGGATGTATTATAATGTTACTTAGAAAAAAATTAGCAATAGCACTTTTTATTATTTCACTTGTTACTGTGCTTCTCCAATTTGTATATAATTTTATTTTACAAAAAGAAATGGAAATATCAATAGCTAACTTTATTATGCCTATAGTTGTAATTATAATTGCATCATTTTTAGTTTGGTATTCTAAAAAATCAGCTGAAAATAATTGGATTTTTTAAGTTTTAACTAATATTTGACCAAATTGTACTGTTTTTACTTACTTCTTTATAAGCTAATTTTATAAAGTTATTTTCAGGTGCTTTTAAAGTAGGGTCAATTGTTAATAAATCAATTGCCACACTTCTTGCTAAACTTAATATTTGAGCATCTTTTACAATATCTGCTATTCGTAAATTTAGCACACCACTTTGCTGTGTTCCCATTAAGTTTCCAGGCCCACGAAGTTTTAAATCTACTTCAGCAATTTTAAATCCGTCACTTGTACTTACCATTGTTTCTAAACGTACTTTAGCATCACTTGACAGTTTAAAACTCGTCATTAAAATACAAAAACTTTGTTCAGCTCCACGTCCAACTCGACCTCTTAATTGATGCAATTGTGACAATCCAAAGCGTTCAGCACTTTCAATAACCATAACACTTGCGTTAGGAATATTTACACCAACTTCAATAACTGTGGTTGCAACCATAATTTGTGTTTCGCCTTTTATAAAACGTTGCATTTCATATTCTTTATCTGCAGGTTTCATTTTTCCGTGCACAATACTAATTTGGTAGTTAGGTTTTTGAAATTCGCGTGAAATACTTTCATAACCATCCATTAAATCTTTATAATCCATCGCTTCAGATTCATTGATTAACGGATAAACAACGTAAACTTGCCTGCCTTTTGCAATTTCTTCTTTTAAAAATTTAAAAACCGACAATCTATTTGCATCATATCTATGCGCTGTTTTCACTTCTTTTCGTCCTGGCGGCAATTCATCAATTACTGAAATATCTAAATCTCCATAAGCGCTCATTGCTAATGTACGTGGTATTGGCGTGGCGGTCATCACCAAAATATGAGGAGGTAATTCATTTTTCTCCCATAATTTTGAACGCTGTGCAACTCCAAATCTGTGTTGTTCATCTATAATTGCAATTCCTAAGTTTTTGAACTTCACTTTATCTTCAATAAGTGCATGTGTACCAATTAAAATATCCAATTCACCAGATTCTAATTGTTCATGAATTATTCTTCGCTCTTTTATTTTGACTGAGCCTGTCAGTAATTTTACTGAAATATCTAAACCATTTAACAATTCAAGCAAAGAATTATAATGTTGTGTTGCTAAAATCTCAGTTGGTGCCATTAACGCTGCCTGATAGCCGTTATCTAACGCAATTAACATAGTTAATAATGCAACAATAGTTTTTCCAGAACCCACATCACCTTGTAGTAATCGATTCATTTGGGCATTTGAACCTAAATCTTTTCTAATTTCTTTTAAAACACGTTTTTGTGCGTTAGTTAAATCAAATGGAAGCCTATTTTTATAAAATGCATTAAATTTATCACCTACTTTTTCAAAATTGAAACCTTTTATTTTTGATTTTCTAACAATTTTCTTTCTTATTAATTGCAGTTGAATAAAAAACAATTCTTCAAATTTTAATCGTTTTTGTGCGTTGGTTAATAAATCCTGACTTTTAGGGAAATGAATATTAAACAATGCTTCATTTTTTGAAATTAAATCTAACCTTTCTAGAATTTCAATTGATAATGTTTCTTGAAATTTTCCTTGCAACTCCTCAAACAAATTTTGAATCATTGTTGAAACAATTTTATTTGAAATGCCTTTATTTATCAATTTCTCAGTAGAAGGATATACGGGCTGCATTACAGTACGTAACTTTTGTTTATAAGTTGATACCAATTCCATTTCTGGATGCGGCATTGAAAATAACCTATTAAAACAGGTAGTTTTACCAAATATCACATACGGAATGTTTGTTTTAAGCGAATCTTTAATCCATTTTACACCACGAAACCAAACCAATTCCATGGAGCCTGTTTCATCAACAAATGTAGCCACTAGCCTACTTCCTCTTTTTTGTTGAACCGTTTTTACACTCGTAATTTTCCCTACAATTTGAACTTCAGAAGAGTTTTCTTGCAATTGATTAATCTTCAAAAATTGAGATCTATCAATATATCTATTCGGAAAAAAATTGAGCAAATCTCTAAATGTATAAATCCTTAATTCAGATTTTAACAAATCAGCTCTATTAGGTCCTACACCTTTTAAATATGAAATTGAAGTGTTTAGATTGTACAACGATCTTTTTTTGAATGACGAAGATAATAATTCAAACAGCAATAAACAATTACAAAATTACTATGAACTAATTTTGTATCTTTGCCACCTTAAAATTTACCATGAGATTACACAGAAACCTAGTATATACAGTTATTGCTTCAATGCGACTTATATTTAATGAAGAAGAGTATGCTGACAAAGTTGTTGAAAAAGCGTTAAAACGTGATAAACGTTGGGGTGCAAGAGATAGAAAATTTGTTGCTGAAACTATTTATGAAATGGTTCGTTGGAAACGTTTATATAATGAAATTGCTGGAACTAAAAATCATTATACTAATGAAAATGTTTGGAAAAACTTTGCCGTTTATGCCATATTAAAAGGTTATAAATTACCCGATTGGAATCAGTTACAAGGTGTTCCTGAAAGAAGAATTAAAGGGAAATTTGATGAACTTCAAAAACAACGTGTTTTTAAAGAATCTATACCAGATTGGTTAGATGAATTAGCGGTAAAAGAATTAGGAGAAAAACATTGGACTAAAGAAATTGCAGCTTTAAATGTACAAGCTAGTGTTATTTTAAGAGTTAACACGCTTAAAATAAACAAACTATCATTACGAACTAAATTAACCGAAGAAGGTATTAACACAGAGTTTATTCCTGAACATCCTGACGCTTTAAAATTAGTTGAACGTGCAAATGTGTTTGTAACACAATGTTTTAAAGATGGTTTCTTTGAAGTACAAGATGCTTCTTCACAATTAGTGGCTGATTATTTAGATGTGAAGCCAGGTATGAAAGTTATTGATACTTGTGCAGGTGCAGGTGGTAAAACATTGCATTTAGCAGCTTTAATGGAAAATAAAGGGCAATTAATTGCTACTGATATTTATGAAAGTAAATTAAAAAAATTAAAAAAACGAACTCGTAGAGCCGGTGTACATAATGTAACAACTAAACCTTTAGATACTTCAAAAGTAATGAAGAAAATGAAAGGTACTGCTGATAGAGTTTTAATTGATGCTCCTTGTAGTGGTATTGGTGTTTTAAGACGAAACCCAGATAGTAAATGGAAATTACAACCTGAGTTTGTTGATAACATTAAAAAAACACAAGCTGAAATTTTAGACAACTATTCAAAATTAGTAAAAGTTGGTGGGAAATTAGTGTACGCAACTTGTTCTGTTTTACCTTCAGAAAATGAAAATCAAGTACAACTATTTTTAAAAAATCATCCTGAATTTCAATTTGTAAAAGAGAAGAAAGTTTCTGTTCACAAATCTGGTTTTGACGGATTTTATATGGCTTTGTTAGAAAAAGTTAGTTAATCTTAGAATTATAAAAACAAAAAAAAGAGAATCTGAACTTAGTTTAGATTCTCTTTTTTTGTTAGGAATTAGCCAACTAAAATAAATTCCGAATAACTTTTATTGTAATCTTTATTTTAGTAACTCAAAAGATTGTTTTGCAATTTCAACCTCTTCGTTAGTTGGTACAATTAAAACCTTAGTTTTTGAGTTTTCCGTATGAATCTCTGTAATTTGTTTTGCTCTAATATTATTTTTTTCAGTGTCAAGTTCAATTCCTAAATAATCCAAATTAGCACACACTAATTTTCTAATCACATCAGAATTCTCACCTATTCCAGCAGTAAAAACAATGGCATCTAAACCATTCATTACTGCAGCATAAGAACCAATATATTTCTTAATTCTGTAAGCATTCATCTCTAAAGCTAACTGACATTCTTTGTTTCCTTTTTCAGCTTCGGCTTCAATATCTCGTAAATCGCTAAAACCCGTTAAGCCAAACATTCCACTTTCCTTTTGAAGCATACTATTTACTTCCTCTAATTTATAACCTAAACTATTTACAAGATAAAAAATAATTGTATGATCAATATTCCCACTTCTAGTTCCCATTACAAGTCCTGTAACAGGTCCAAATCCAAGAGTAGTATCAATACTTTTACCGTCTTTCACCGCCGTCATACTACAACCATTACCTAAGTGTATTGTAATAATTTTAGAGTTTTTAATTCCTAAATATTCAATTGCTTTTTCAGAAACATATTTATGGCTAGTTCCGTGAAAACCATATTTACGAATTTTATTTTCTTCTAAAAATTTATTTGGTATTGCATATTTATAAGCTTCAATAGGTATTGTTTGATGAAAAGCTGTATCAAAAACTGCTATTTGTTTTGCATTAGGAAACATAGTTTCTGCAACTACAATACCTTCATAATTTGCAGGATTGTGCTGTGGCGCTAATGAAAATAATGTTTTAATTTTATCTTTAACTTCTTTAGTTACAATGGTAGTTTTAGAAAAAGTACTTCCACCATGAACAACCCTGTGTCCAACTGCTTCAATTTCTGAAGTAGATTTTAGCACACCAACTTCAGCATCTAATAATAAGTGTACTATTTTTTCTAAACCAACTTTATGATTTGGTATTTCTAAAACTTCATCAATTTTATTTGTTGGTGATTTGTAATGAATTTCAGCATCACTTAATCCTATTCTTTCAACCAATCCTGAACAAATAACTTCTTCTTGAGGCATTTTAAATACCTGATATTTTATTGAAGAACTACCTGAATTTATAACTAAAATTTTCATTTTATATATCCTGTGCTTGTATTGCTGTTAAAACAACTGTGTTAAAAATATCATCAACTGTACAACCTCTACTTAAATCGTTTACTGGTTTATTTAAACCTTGTAACATTGGCCCAATTGCTAAAGCTCCCGTTTCACGTTGTACTGCTTTATACGTATTATTTCCAGTATTTAAATCTGGAAAAATTAATACGTTTGCCTGTCCGGCAACTTCTGAATCTGGTAATTTAAGTTTTCCAACAGATGCATCTACTGCTGCATCATATTGAATTGGGCCTTCAACTTTTAAATCTGGACGTAATTCTTTTACAATTTCTGTTGCTCTACGAACAATATCAACATCGGCACCTTTTCCTGAAGCTCCTGATGAATATGAAAGCATTGCTATTTTAGGATCCATCCCAAAGTTTATACTAGAATCTGCTGAAGAAATTGCAATTTCAGCTAATTGTTCTGCATTTGGATTTGGGTTAATTGCGCAATCTCCAAAAACAGAAACTCTATCTTCTAAACACATAAAAAATATGGAAGAGACTACTGAAACTCCTGGCTTAGTTTTAATAAATTGCAATGCTGGTTTTATAGTATGTTGTGTTGTATGAGCTGCACCTGAAACCATTCCGTCAGCTAAACCTTTATAAACCATCATTGTTCCAAAGTAAGAAACATCACCTATTAAATCTTCGGCCATATCAATTGTAAGACCTTTATTTTTCCTTAATTCAAATAAAGTATTAGAAAAATCTTGATAATATTCAGATTTAATTGGGTTGATAATTTGTACTTTATTAACGTCTAACTTTAAACCTAATCTTATAATTTTGTTTTCAATTTTAGCTTTATCACCTAAAATAGTTAAATCAACAATATCCATTTCAACCAATCTACAAACAGCAGTAATAATTCTATCATCATTACCTTCAGGTAAAACAATATGTTTTCTTATTTTTTTTGCTCTTTTTAATAAATTGTATTGAAACATTCTAGGAGTAAGTCCATTGCTATTTTCAAATGAAATTAATTTTTTATTGAATTTTTCAATATCAACATATTTATCAAACGTGTTTAATGATGTTATAATTTTTTGTTTGTTACCTGCATACATATGTGAACGCACAGCTCCAATTTTATTTGCAATATCAAAAGTTCCTTCTTCAACTGATAAAATTGGAATTATTTGTGCTAAACCTTCAATTAATTGTATTATTGGTTCTTCTGGAATAATACCTCCTGTTAAAACTATTCCAGAAATTTTTGGATAGTTTGTAGAAATATTAGCTTGCAATGCTCCTAAAATAATATCAGCTCTATCTCCAGGTGTAATTATCAAACATTTTTCTTCTAAATGTTTTAAATAATTCCGCAACTGCATAGCTCCTACTTTAAAGCTTGTAACCTGATTGTTTACATGCTCCTTACCAAATAACAATTCACCATTTACTGCTTTTGCAATTTCTTTTATTGTTGGATTACTTAATGAAGAAATTACAGGAATTACATTTACCAAAACGCTTTTAGGTAAATTTTTCTCTACTCCCTTTTTTACAAGGTCAATATTTTCTGGTTTTACTTTATTAGCAACAACAGCTAATACTTTTACATCTTTTTCTTTAAAAGAATCATATGCTAAGTGTAAACCATTTATAAATTCATCTAATGTTTTTCCAATACCGCTTGAAACTATAATTGCAGGAATTCCTAAATTTTTTGCTATTAAAATATTTGCATCTAATTCTATTGCTGAACCTTCACCAGAAAAATCAGACCCTTCAACCAGCATAAAATCACACTTTTCTTCTAGTGCTTTATACTTTTCAATAATGGTATCATAAATTTCACCTTCTTTACCATTATTTCTTTTATTTATAAATTGAGAACGTGTAAAAGCATACGCTTCATTTGGGTTAATATCTAATTCAAAATGAGAAATAACGGTGTTAATATGGTTGTCCTTTTTCCCTTTTTTTACATTGTCTATAATTGGTCTAAAATAACCAACCTTAGCCGTTTTACCCAATAACATTCTCATTAACCCTAAAGCAACTATAGATTTACCACTGTTGGCTTCACTAGTTGCAATATATATGGCTTTGTTCATTTGTTTATTTTTTTTTTGCAAAGATACTTCAAACACATCTTAATACCTTAAAAACCTAGTTAAATTTTAGTGACATTTATCACTAAAACGCAATAGTTTTATAGCAATTAAATCTTCGTAAAATATCTGTATCTTTGAATCAATAATTTTATTTAAATATGACTACTTTAATTACCAATATAAAAGAATTATTACAAGTTGAAGAACAACCAAAGGAAATGATTTGTGGAAAAGAAATGAAAGTACTTCCAACCATTAAAAATGCTTTTTTATTCATAGAAAATGATTGTATTAAAGATTTTGGAAGTATGAATAACTTGCCAACTTTAAATGCAAACACAACAATTGATGCTACCAACAGAATTGTGTTTCCCACTTGGTGTGATAGTCATACACATATTGTGTACGCAGGAAATAGAGAACAGGAATTTGTTGATAGAATTAACGGACTTTCATATGAAGAAATAGCTAACAATGGTGGTGGAATATTAAATTCAGCAAAAAAATTACAAGAAACTTCTGAAGAAGATTTATATGAACAATCTGCTATTCGTATTGAAGAAGTTATGAAATTAGGAACAGGTGCTGTTGAAATTAAATCGGGTTATGGTTTAACACTTGAAGCTGAGTTGAAAATGCTTCGAGTTATTAAAAAATTAAACGAAAACTACCCAATAACCATAAAGGCAACGTTTTTAGGGGCTCATGCACTTCCTTCAGAATTTAAAAACAATAAAAGTGGGTATTTAGATATAGTTATCAATGAAATTTTACCAATTGTAGCCAAAGAAAATTTAGCTGAGTATATTGATATATTTTGTGAAACAGGTTATTTTTCAGTGAATGACACTGAGCGCTTACTAAAAGCAAGTACATCATATGGGTTAATTCCTAAAATTCATGTCAACCAGTTTACTGCAATTGGCGGTGTGCAAGCTGGTGTAAAATACAAAGCGCTTTCTGTTGATCATTTAGAAGAAATGAGAGATGAAGATATAGAAATATTAAAAAACACCAAAACAATGCCTGTGGCTTTGCCTTCTTGTTCTTACTTTTTAAGTATTCCTTATACGCCTGCCAGAAAAATGATTGACGCTGGTTTACCATTAGCTTTAGCTTCAGATTATAATCCTGGTTCTACACCTTCAGGAAACATAAATTTTGTAGTATCAACAGCTTGTATTAAAATGAAAATGACTCCTGAGGAAGCCATAAATGCAGCTACTATAAACGGCGCATACGCTATGGGATTAGAAAAAACGCATGGAAGTATTTGCAAAGGCAAAAAAGCAAATTTTATAATTACAGAAAAAATTCCAAGTTATAATTTTATTCCTTACTCATTTGGAAACCATAAAATAGCACAAGTTTATATAGACGGAAAACTAATTTAATCTATAATTTCAAGTATTTTTGCGCTAAATCTAAATTAAAACCATGTGGTTTAAAATTAAATTGTATTTCACATTTTTATTAAAATCTACCAATCAACATGGAGTGCATTCACCTTTTGTATATCAATTAGTGACCGAATGTTTTTATAATAAAAAAACTATTTCTAACATAAAACTCAAAAAAAAGGTATTTAGTTGGATAAAAAAGAATAAAAAAAATATTGCTATTTCAACTTTTCATCCAAAAAAAACTGAATTACTTCTTAAAATTACACATTACTTTAAGCCTGAAAAAAGTTTAGAAATTGACACCTCAATAGGTTTTGAAACTATGGCTTTAAGCATTGGGAATCCTAATTCAAAAATTACAGCATTCAAAAAAGAGACTACCTATATTGCAATCACTCAAAACTTATTTGAAGATTTTAAACTTCATAACATCAAATTAATACAAGGAAATATTAATAAAACGTTACCAACCTATTTAAAAGACAAACAATTAGATTTGGTTTACTTCAATAAAATAACTTCAAAAGAAAATACATTAAATTATTTTAATTGGTGCTTGGAAGCTGTACACAATAATTCTGTTTTTATAATTAACAATCTACATAAATCTAAAGAAACACAACAAATTTGGGCTATTCTAAAAAATCACTCTAAAGTTAGTGTAAGCATTGATACGTATTATATTGGTGTTTTATTCTTTAGAACAGAACAAGAAAAAGAGCACTTCAATATAAGAGTTTAACTTTTTAATTTTAAATTTGAGTTATGAAAATTTATACAAAAACTGGCGATAAAGGAAAAACTTCACTTTTTGGAGGCACAAGAGTTCCAAAATACGATTTACGCATTGAAGCATATGGTACTATTGATGAATTAAATTCGTATATTGGTTTAGTTCGTGACCAAAAAATAGAAGCACACTCTTCTGAAATTTTGAGCAAAATTCAACATGAATTATTTACCATAGGATCTATGTTGGCAACACCTCCAGAAAAAAAAGTGCTAAAAAACGGTAAAGAACGTTTAACAATCACCAAAATTAATACAAATTCTATTCAACTTTTAGAGAACGAAATTGATTCTATGAATGAATCATTACCTGAAATGACTCATTTTATATTACCCGGCGGACATACAACGGTGTCATTTTGTCACATAGCTCGTTGTATATGCAGAAGAGCTGAACGTATTTGCACACAATTAAGTGATGAAAGTTATATTGAACCTCAAATTTTAATGTATTTAAATAGACTTTCTGACTATCTATTTGTGCTGGCACGAAAATTGACTATTGACAATAACGCTCAAGAAATTAAGTGGATTCCTGAGAAAATAAAATAAGTTCTTTTAAATAGTAAAAAAAAGTAATAAAAAACTTGACTATCTGAGTAAAAAAATTATTTTTGCAAAAAATTTAATACTACAAATCATGTATTGGACATTAGAATTAGCATCATATTTATCAGATGCACCTTGGCCGGCAACAAAAGATGAATTGGTTGATTATGCAATTAGGACTGGAGCTCCATTAGAAGTTGTAGAAAATCTCCAAGAAATTGAAGATGAAGAAGAAAATTTTGAGTCTATTCTTGAAATTTGGCCCGATTATCCTTCTGAGGATGATTATCTTTGGAATGAAGATGAATATTAAAAATAACAAAAAGCAAAAAAAGTCTCATAGAGGCTTTTTTTTTGCTTCATTAACTATATTTTAAACATATTTTAAGCCTTTTAAAATTTAAATATTTTAAATTCGCTACCTAAATAGCTAACAACACCGATTACTTTAAAAAGTAATCAATAAAAATTGAAAAATTAATTATGAGCATTATAAATTCAGTGCTAAAAGTATTTGTTGGAGATAAAAATAAGAGAGATTTAAAAATACTTCAACCAATTGTTGCCGATACCATTTCTTTTGAAGAAGAAATTTCTGGCTTAACAAACGATCAATTAAGAGATAAAACAAATTACTTCAAGCTTAAAATAAAAGAAGCAACCAATGAACTTACTTCTAAAATAACTGCTTTAGAAGAAGAAGTTCATGAAGCAAATATAGACAGGAAAGAGGAAATTTATACAGAAATTGACGAACTTGGAAACGCTTCTTATGAAGCATCTGAAATAGTTTTAAATGAAATTATGCCTGAAGCTTTTGCTGTAATTAAAGAAACAGCAAAAAGGTTTACTCTAAATGATTCTATAACTGTTACTGCTACACCTTTTGATCGTGAACTGTCTGCAACAAGAGATAACATTACACTAGATAACGAAAAAGCAACTTGGGCAAACAAATGGGATGCACAAGGCAAAGAAGTTACTTGGGATATGATTCACTACGATGTGCAGCTTATTGGTGGCTCAGTACTACATCAAGGTAAAATTGCTGAAATGATGACAGGTGAGGGAAAAACATTAGTATCAACGCTTCCTGTTTACTTAAATGCACTTACAGGAAAAGGCGTACACGTTGTAACTGTTAATGACTATTTAGCAAAACGTGATGCTGCTTGGATGGGTCCAATTTTTGAATTTCATGGATTAAGTGTTGATTGTGTAGATCATCATGAACCAAATTCTGACGCTCGTAGAAAAGCATATAATTCAGATATTACATACGGTACCAATAATGAGTTTGGTTTTGATTATCTACGTGATAACATGTCACATTCTCCAAATGATTTAGTACAACGCCCACATAACTACGCTATTGTAGATGAGGTGGATTCAGTTTTAATAGATGATGCTCGTACGCCTTTAATTATTTCAGGGGCAACTGCAAACGCTGATAGACATGAATTTAACGAATTAAAACCTAGTGTAGATAAAATTGTATCAACACAACGTAATTATTTAACAGGTGTTTTAGCTGAAGTTAAAAAATTAATTAAAGAAGGAGATTCTAAAGAAGGTGGATTTTTACTACTTCGCGTGTACAGAGGTTTACCAAAAAGTAAAGCACTAATTAAATTTTTAAGTCAAGAAGGTATTAGACAGTTATTACAAAAAACTGAAAACTTTTACATGCAAGATAACAATCGTGAAATGCCAAAAATTGACGAGGAGTTATACTTTGTAATTGATGAAAAAAACAACTCAATTGAGCTAACAGATAAAGGAATCACATTTTTATCAGGAGATGATGGAGATGAAAGTTTCTTTATTTTACCAGATTTAAGTACCGAAATTGGAACAATTGATAGTGAAGATAATAGCCCAGAAGAAAAAACTTCAAAAAAAGAAGAACTATATCGTGATTTTAGCATAAAAAGTGAACGGATTCATACTATGAATCAATTATTAAAAGCATATACATTATTTGAAAAAGATATTGAATATGTGATTATGGAAGATAAAATTAAAATAGTTGATGAGCAAACAGGTCGTATTATGGATGGCCGTCGTTATTCTGATGGTTTACACCAAGCAATTGAGGCAAAAGAAAATGTAAAAATTGAAGCTGCTACTCAAACATACGCAACTGTTACATTACAAAACTACTTTAGAATGTATCGCAAACTATCAGGTATGACTGGTACAGCGATAACTGAAGCAGGTGAATTTTGGGATATTTATAAATTAGATGTTATTGAAATTCCAACAAATGTTCCTTTAATAAGGTTTGACAGAGAAGATTTAGTTTTTAAAACAAAACGTGAAAAATACAATGCTGTTATAGATGAAATTGTAAACTTAGTAGAACAAGGTCGTCCTGTTTTAGTTGGTACAACTTCCGTTGAAATTTCTGAATTATTAGGTAGAATGCTAGCCATTAGAAAAATCAATCACAATGTATTAAATGCAAAATTGCATAAAAAAGAAGCTGATATTGTAGCACAAGCCGGTGATGCTGGTATTGTTACAATTGCAACAAATATGGCAGGACGTGGTACTGATATTAAGTTATCTAATGAAGTTAAAACTGCTGGTGGTTTAGCAATTATAGGTACTGAGCGCCATGATTCTCGTAGAGTTGACCGTCAGTTACGTGGTCGTGCAGGACGTCAAGGAGATCCAGGTTCTTCGCAATTTTATGTTTCTTTAGAAGATAATTTAATGCGACTATTTGGTTCAGAACGTATTGCAAAAATGATGGATAGAATGGGGTTACAAGAAGGTGAAGTAATTCAACATTCTATGATTACCAAATCTATTGAAAGAGCGCAACGTAAAGTTGAAGAAAACAACTTTGGTGTTCGTAAACGATTGTTAGAGTATGATGATGTTATGAACTCTCAACGTGAAGTTATATACAAACGTCGCCGCCATGCATTATATGGAGACCGCTTACAAGTAGATATTGTAAATATGGTCTTTGATACGTGTAACTCATTAATTAGAGAAAATAAAGCAACTAGTGATTTTCAAAATTTTGAATTTGAATTAATTGGTTTTTCTTCAACAAGTTCACCTTTTACTGAAGAAGAATTTAAATCACTTTCTGAACAAGAACTTACTGATCAACTTTTTGATATAGTTTATAAAAATTACAAAGAAAAACTAGAAAGAAGCGCAAAATTAGCATTTCCTGTAATTAAAGATGTGTACGAAAATCAAGGTGATAAATACGAACGCATTGTTGTTCCTTTTACTGATGGAACTAAAGAATTAAAAGTTGTTACAAATTTAAAAGAAGCCTACGATTCTAATGGTAAAGGACTAGTTACTGATTTTGAAAAAAATATTACCCTGGCAATTATAGATGATACTTGGAAAGATCATTTACGTCAAATGGATGAATTAAAACAATCTGTTCAAAATGCAACTTATGAGCAAAAAGACCCTCTTTTAATTTACAAATTTGAGTCGTTTGAATTATTTAACGGTATGCTTGACAAAGTAAACAAAGAAGTATTATCATTTTTATTTAAAGGTGAATTGCCTTCACAAGATGCAAATCAAGTTTCACAAGCAAGAGAACGTACACGTGATAAAGTCCAATTAAGTAAAGAGGAATATGGCAGTCAAACTGAAGACAGCACTCAAACAAATCAAACTCAAGCGCCACAAGCTGTTGAAACAATAATTCGTACTGAACGAAAAATTGGAAGAAATGAAAAAGTTACTATCAAAAATGTAATGAGTGGCGAAAACAAATCAATGAAATATAAACAAGCTATCCCTCTAATTCAAAAAGGAGATTGGGTACTTGCAGAAGAATAGCTGACTCAGTTATTTTAACTAAATTAAAAAGAGGTTGTTTATTATAAACAACCTCTTTTTTACTTTAAAAAAGTACCCAAACTTTTTCATAAACAATCATAAAAAAGGTTTTACTTTAATTAAAAAGTAAAACCCTCAATATTTATATATGTTATCTATTTAAACTTTAATTTACTTCGCAATATTTACAACTCTAGTTTCTCTAATAACTGTTACACGAACCTGACCTGGATACGTCATATCATTTTGTATTTTTTGAGAAATACTAAACGAAAGCTCTCCTGCTTTTGCATCACTCACTTTTTCACTTTCTACAATAACACGTAACTCTCTACCTGCTTGTATAGCATACGCTTTTTGAACTCCTGTAAAACCAAAAGCAATATCTTCTAAATCTTTTAATCGTTGTATGTATGAGTCTAAAACTTGACGACGAGCGCCTGGTCTTGCACCAGAGATAGCATCACAAACTTGTACAATTGGAGCAATTAAAGTGGTCATTTCAATTTCATCATGATGCGCACCAATAGCATTACAAATTTCAGAACTTTCATTGTATTTTTGAGCCCATTCCATACCTAAAAGCGCATGTGGCAAATCACTTTCAGATTCTGGCACTTTTCCAATATCGTGTAATAATCCGGCTCTTTTAGCCAATTTAGCATTCAGGCCTAATTCTGCCGCCATTAAACCACAAAGGTTTGCAACTTCACGTGAGTGCTGCAATAGATTTTGCCCATAAGATGAACGATATTTCATTCTACCTATCGTTTTTATCAATTCAGGATGTAAGCCATGAATACCTAATTCTATAACGGTGCGTTTACCAACTTCAATAATTTCTTGTTGTAATTGTTTCTCAGTCTTTTTAACTACTTCTTCAATACGTGCAGGATGTATACGCCCATCAGTGACTAACTTATGCAATGCTAAACGAGCTATTTCTCTTCTTACTGGATCAAAACAAGATAAAATAATTGCTTCAGGTGTATCATCAACAATAATTTCAACACCAGTTTCAGCTTCTAAAGCTCTAATATTTCTTCCTTCTCTACCAATAATTCTTCCCTTTACATCATCAGATTCAATGTTAAAAACAGAAACACAATTTTCTACTGTTTGCTCAACACCAACACGTTGTATTGTGTTTAAAATTACCTTACGTGCTTCTTGTTGCGCAGTTAATTTGGCCTCTTCAATAGAATCTTGAATAAATGCCATTGCATCAGATTTCGCTTCTTCTTTTAATGACGTTACTAATTCTTTTTTAGCATCTTCAGCTGACAAACTAGAAATTACTTCTAAGTTTTCAACTTGTTTGCGGTGTAACTTATCAACTTCATCATTTTTACGCTCTAAGTATGTGATTTTTTTATCATAATCATCAACCTTAAACGTAATTTCCTCGTTTAATTTTTTATTATTATCTAATTCCTTAGATATTTGTGATTCTTTATCTCTAGTACGCTTTTCAGCTTCAGCAATTTTTTTATCACGAGCAATTATAACCTTTTCATGTTCAGATTTTAATTCAATAAATTTTTCTTTTGCTTGTAATATTTTATCTTTTTTAAGAATATCTGCTTCAACTCTAGCCTCTTTAAGCATAGACGTCACATCTCTTTTTGTACTTCTTAAAATTTTAGTTGCCTTTGTTTTTTCTAAATATTTTGCAACTACATATCCTATTGCTAATCCTATTGCTATACCACCTATAATTGGTATTATATAATCTATCATAATTTAATTTATATATATAAAAAGCCTACATTAGTAGGTTTCGAAAAACTCCTTTAAGACAAGATTAGGGTTAACTAATTGGTCAAGGATCCGTTCTAGACGGCTTGCTTTTACAATTAAGACTCACCCTTTATAAAGGTATAATGTTGAGTTTAACAAACAATAACTAATGTAGGCAGTATATTATTATTATTTTATTTTAAAGAACTTATTTTTTTAAATGTTCATCTATTAAAACATTTAATTTATTCATTTTTTCAGTTGCTTTTATAAGGTCTTCTTCATTTTCAATGGTATTAATTTCAATTAATGATGCAAATTGCAAAGCGCACATTGCTAAAACATCTTGTTTATCACTAACTTCATAATTCTTTTCAAACTTGGTAACTAAGTCATTAATTTTTTTTGCTGCTTTACGCATACCCTGCTCTTCATTTTCATTTTTTACTTTTATTGGGTATACTCTTCCTGCAATAGTTACTTTTATTTTTAAAGATTCAGCCATTTTAAAGATCTTACTCGCTTAATTGATGAATACAAGCATCAACTTCACGAATTAAAGCATTTATTTTCAGTTTTGTGTTTCTTCTATCTTCCTTACTGCCTTCTATAGTTTTTGCAATTTTTAATGTTTGATATTTTTTATCAATATCATTAAATAACTGCTGTTCTTTGGTAACTTGATTTTCTAAAATTGCTATTTTACTATACAATAACTCATTTTCTTCTTTCAAAAAATTATAATTCTCTAAAAGCGTTTTAAGTTTATCTTCAACTAAACTAACAACTTTTGTAATACTATTCATATATCAAAGAATATAACTATATGTTACAAAGTTAGTGTTAGTGAGGGAATATTACAACTGTTTTTTTTCTTTTCTGAAAAACTTACTAACTTTAATAACAAATGTGTAATAAATTAAATTAAATTACTCATAATATTTAGTATTTTAGCAATAAAACAACCATTTTTGAAAAAGTTAACCTACATATTTTTTATTCTTTTAAACTATTGTGTATTTGCGCAAGGACACACTAGTGTAAACACAAGTGAATTACCAACTAATTACTTTAAAAGCCCACTAGATATACCGTTGGTATTGTCTGGAACTTTTGGAGAATTAAGAACAAATCATTTTCATGCTGGCTTAGATCTTAAAACTCAACAAAAAGAAGGCTTAAAAGTTTTAGCAGCTGCTAATGGTTATGTTTCTAGGATAAAAGTCTCACTTTGGGGCTATGGGAAAGCTATTTATATTACACATCCTAATGGATATACAACAGTGTATGCTCACTTACAAAAATTTAATAAACGTATAAGTAATTACCTAAAAAAGAAGCAATACAAAAAGGAAAGTTATGAAATACAACTTTTCCCATCAGCGAATGAATTACCTATCTCTGAAAATGAAATTATTGCGTTAAGCGGTAGTACTGGTGGGTTTGTTGGTCCACATTTACATTTTGAAATAAGAAACACAAAAACTGAAAAACCTATAAATCCAATGTTGTTTGGTATTACTGTTAATGATTCTAAAAAACCTAGAATTAATACTTTAATTGGATATTCACTTGATACAACTTCTCATATAAATGCTATTTCTAAAGACCTAAAACTAACATTAATTAATTTAAAAAATGGGAATTTATTAGCTTCAAAAATTAAAGCTTTTGGAAAAATTGGATTTGGAATAAATGCTTTTGACCAATTAGATGGTGCATACAATAGAAACGGATTGTATAGCTTAAGTATGTTAGTAAATGGTGAAAAAGTTCATGAATTTAAAGCAACTTCATTTTCATTTGCAGAAAGTAAATACATTAATTTATTAATAGATTATGAGCGTTTAGCAAATTTAAATCAAAGAATTCAAAAATGTTTTATTGAACCATCAAATAAATTAAGCTTGTATAACAAATCTGTAAATAATGGTTATATAACTATTGAAGATGGTTTAAATTATAAAGTTGAAATTATTGCTGAAGATTTTAAAGGAAATAAACAACAAATTACAATTCCTATTGAAGGAAAAAAAGACAGTATTTTAGTTGAGAAAAAAACAGCAATAACTCCTTATAAGATTGATAAAAATTCATTTAATAAAATTAGTAAAAAAGGAATTACAGTTGCATTTCCAAAATATACTTTTTACAACGATTTTTATTTAGATTTTGATATTAAAGATTCCATAGTAAAAGTCCACTCGCCTATTGTTCCGCTAAATAAAAGATATACTTTAACTTTTGATGTTTCCGGTTATTCTTCTGAAGAAAAAAAACAATTATACATTGCTTCCATAAAGAATAAAGGATGGACACAATATGAAACTACAGTTAAAAAAGATGCTACGTTTTATACTTCAACAAAAAAATTAGGAAATTTTAGATTGTTAACTGATAAAATTAACCCTAAAATTACATTGTATAATTTTAAAAATGGACAATGGTTAACACACTCTAAAACATTAAAACTTAAAATTTCAGATAAAGAATCTGGTATAAAATCGTATAGAGGAGAAATTGATGGAGAATGGATTTTATTAGAATACAATGTTAAAAAAGGAACTTTAACATACGATTTTAAAGATAAAGTATTTACTACTGCAAAACACGTTCTTAAAGTAACTGTTACAGATAATGTTGGAAATTCAACCACAATAAACGCTAATTTCTTCAGAAAAAAATAAGCAACACATGTTAAAAACAATATTCCTCACTTTATCTTTATTGATTGCAACTACCGTTATTGCTCAAAATTCTATTATAAAAGGTGTTATAAAAAATGATAATAAAGAAGTTATTGAAGGTGTTGCTGTCTCTTATTTAAATAAAGGTACAACAACAAATAGTAATGGTGAGTATCGTTTAACTGTACCTGGAAACACAGAAATTACCGTAGTTTTTAGACATATTTCATACAATAGATTTACAAAAAAAGTTAGAATACCTAAAAATAAAACATATCGGTTTTCACCTATTTTAGAAACTAAAACTGAAGAAATTGATGAAGTTATTGTTAAAGACACTAAAAAAGATACACAAGGTTTTATAAAAATAAATATAGCTGAAGTTACTAAAATACCAGGTGCAAATAGTGGCGTTGAAAATATTTTAATGACACTTGCGGGTGTTAATAATAACAATGAATTAAGCACACAATACAATGTTCGTGGTGGGAATTTTGATGAAAATTTGGTGTATGTAAATGGTATTGAAGTATATCGCCCTTTTTTAGTACGCTCTGGCCAACAAGAAGGTTTAAGCTTTGTAAACTCAGCAATGGTAAAAAATATTAAATTTTCTGCAGGTGGTTTTCAAGCAAAATATGGAGATAAACTTTCTTCGGTGTTAGATATAACGTATAGAACACCCAATGAATTAACTACCAGCATTCAGGCAAGTTTATTAGGTGGTAGTGCTACTATTGAAGGATCGCTTTTTAAAAAAAAATTGAGTGCAATTTTAGGAGTTCGTTACAGAGATAACAGTTTATTTATTAATAGTAAAGATGTTGAAACTTCTGCAAAGCCAACTTTTACCGATGCGCAAACATTTTTATCTTATACTGTAAATTCAAAATTAAAAATTGATTTTTTAGGGAATTTAGCGATCAATAATTACGAATATACACCACTAACTAGAAGAACAAAATTTGGAACTATTGCAAATCCATTAGAATTAATTGTTTTTTATGAAGGACAAGAAAAAGATAAATTTGAAACGGTTTTTGGAGCTTTAAAAGGTAGCTACATTATAAATGATAATTTAAATGTAAGTCTTACAACATCAACTTACCATACTGTTGAAGAAGAATATTATGATATTTTAGCTAGTTACAATTTAGGTGAAGTGAATAGTGATTTTGGAGATGATAGCTTTGGAGATGTAGCCTTTTCTGAAGGAATTGGCTCACAATTAAGTCACGCAAGAAACGATATTGATGCTTTAATTAGCAACATTGAATTAAAAGCAACTTATAAAAAAAACAACCATCAATTTGATGTTGGCGTAAAATACCAAATTGAAGATATAAAAGATAGAATTAATGAGTGGGAAGTAATTGATTCTGTTGGTTTTAGTGTTAGGCCGCCACATCACGTATCAAACAACCAACCCTACGAGCCTTTTACAGGAGAAATAGTACCTTTTCAAAGTATTAAAGCTCAAAATAATGCAACAATAGACCGTTTAGTTTGGTTTGCGCAATACAGTAAAAATAGTGAATGGAATGATCATAAAGTTTGGTATAATTTAGGAGTTCGTTCACACAATTGGAATGTAAGTAGCAATGCTTTTGAGACTACTAACCAAATAATTTATAGCCTTAGAGGTCAGTTTGCCATAAAACCTGACTGGGAAAAAGATATGCTTTTTAGAATTTCTGGCGGAATGTACAATCAGCCACCCTTTTATAAAGAACTGAGAAATTCAAATGGAAATGTTGTACCAACTGTTGATGCTCAAGAATCCATTCAATTGGTTTTAGGAAACGATTACAGTTTTAATTTATGGAACAGACCTTTTAAACTTGTCTCCGAAATTTATTATAAAAACCTAACCAATATCAACACCTATACTGTTGATAATGTTAAAGTTAGATACGCCACCAATAACAATGCTAAAGCATATGCAACAGGTATTGATTTAAGGTTGAATGGTGAATTTGTACCTGGAACTGAAAGTTGGATTAGTATTGGTTTTTTAAAAACAGAAGAAAATAGTGATGATAGAGGTTATATCTCTCGTCCTACTGATCAACGTTTTAAATTTGGAATGTTGTTTCAAGATTATGTCCCAAATATTCCAAACATTAAAATGTATCTAAATTTAGTGTTCAATACAGGAGTTCCTGGAGGTTCACCTTCATATGCTAACCCTTATGACTTTCAAAATAGATTAAACGCCTATAAACGTGCTGATATTGGAATTTCTTATGTATTTACAGATGCAAAGAATCAATATAACAGTGGTTGGCAAAAAAATTTTAAAGAGTTATCAATAGGTTTTGAAATCTTTAATATGTTTGATGTACAAAACTCTATTACCAATACTTGGGTCCGTGATGTGTATTCAAAACAATTTTTTGGAATTCCCAATTTTATGACACAACGTGTGTTTAATATTAAATTAGATATGAAATTTTAATCTTTACTTCTACTCCCTTCCTTGTAATTTCTCACTCCTTTTTTTAATAAACGCTTTATATATACTGAGGGCTGAAAATTTAAATGATCTTTTATAATGCCTCTTTTAGTACTTAGTTTTGGGTCTTCTTCTTCTTCTTCTTTCTTACATTTAAACCCCAATCTACCCCCCTTATCTTTTCAAGTTCAACCGTTTTATCTTCTTGTAAATGAAATTGTAATTTTTCTCCTAATGCAAATAATACAACATTCACATCTGTTGGACTTATAGTAGTTTCCGTACTAATTTCTTTACTTAACATTCTTGAATCCACTTTCCCTGTTGAAACTGCTTCATAATAAATTGTGGATTCTTTGTAGCACTTATAGTGTTGGTTCTTTTAGTAACTCTATAGCAAATAGTCATTTGTTAAGTATTAAGTTAAATAGCTTGTTTTTTGTTGATAAATAGCCGTAAAAAAAGTTTTAAATTAATTATTTTATAATACCTTTATAAAAGGTTTATTAGTCCATATTTTTAAATATACTATAATTTCTTCAAAATAGTTGTACAATTTTTATATGGTTCAACCGTTACATTGTCAAACATTCCTTAGTAGTTTAAAACAATTGCTAAGCAGTTATACCAAAGTTATAGGGTAACTAAAAAAATTAGACTGAATTTTATTGCCCATATAATTATTTCAACCAATATAAAAGTGGCTAAAAAAAACGTTTAAAAAATTTTCTACTGGATTTGAAATATTTAATATTTAGGTACCCAAAACGTTATTAAAAACACCTAGGCTTGTGATGTCTTTTCAAAATAGTTTTATTCTCAATGCGTGTTGAATCTAAAAATGGATATGAAGTTTTAATCCTCATACCCATTTTTATAATTTATTACCTTTTAAAATAATTAAACTATGCTATTCTTTTTTGACATCATTAACTTCCTGTGCTCTAAAATATGTTATATATGCAACAATTTCTTTCGTGCGTCTTAAATAATCTTCAAAAACATCTGGGCGGTAAATATTTGGTTTCCCATTTTCAATAGTTGTTATTTTTGGATCAAAAAATGCATAGGTATAAAATGCATTTACCACTAACTTATCAGAAGGGATTACTTTATCAAAAGCATAAATATATTTTAACACATTCTCTTTATTTTCAGGATAAATTGTAAGCATTTTCCATATTGCCTTAATATATTCACCTTTCATCAGACTTTCCTTTATATCTACGAAGGTATAAGTGTCTTTATAAACTTCATCTAAATAGTTTGGTTCATTAATTAATCTTAATGCTTCCTTACTAAATGTCATTTGATTTCCATCAGTTATAACAACCCCTGGAGTTTGAAGATCATCAATCCATTTTTTTATTGACTCTTCATTTTTTTGAAGAAGCTGAGTTTGTTCGGCTGTAATTGTTATTGATTTTTCAGTTACCATTTCCTGTGCAACTATTGGAAAATTAAACGTAATTAAACAAATTACTATTAATGTGATTTTTTTAGTTTTTACTAACATAATTGATTTCATTTGCTTTTGCTATTTTAATTTTTTCTTTAATTTGTTGCAATCTATTTTCTAAACTCTCAATTTTGGTATCCAATTTATCCTGTTCATCATGAATTTTTTCAACTTGAAATTTAAAATCTCCATTTTGAACACCCACCACAGTATTTACCATTTTTGGTCCTGCTGTAGTATTGCTTCCCCAAGAACGACCAACTGCCAATGTAAAATCAACTGCTGTCATAGCTTCTGGATGAATTGCAACACCATACCCTT
>NZ_WTAR01000118.1 GCF_013139515.1 Lutibacter sp. | reverse complement strand
AAATTTAAACACAAAGAAGTTTCGGTAATTTTTACCGACCGCACAAAAGGAACTTCAAAAATGAGTGGTTCTATAATTTCAGAAGCCGTTTTTGGAGTTATTAAAATGAAATTGCAAGGATTGCCTAAATAAAGAAAAAGAAAATTATGAGCTTAACACTTATTAAAAACGCCCAAATTGTTAATGAAGGTGTGATAATTGAGGGGGATGTATTAATTGATGGAGAATATATTGTTGATATAGATGCTTCAATAAGTTCAAAATCTGCCGATACAACAATAATTGATGCAGAAGGAAAATACTTAATTCCAGGAGCGATAGATGATCAGGTTCATTTTAGAGAGCCTGGATTAACGCACAAAGCAACTATTAAAAGTGAAAGTAAAGCTGCCATTGCTGGTGGTATTACTTCATTTATTGAAATGCCAAATACAGTTCCGCAAGCAACAACACAAAAATTATTAGAGAAAAAATTTAAAATCGCTGCCAATAGTTCTTATGCCAACTATTCTTTTATGTTTGGTGGCACCAATGATAATTTAGATGAATTATTAAAAACAGACCCAACTAATGTTGCAGGAATAAAATTGTTTTTAGGTTCGTCAACTGGAGATATGCTTGTAGATGATGAAAAAACTCTAGAAAAAATATTTTCTTCAACCAACATGTTAATTGCGGTACATTGTGAAGATGAAGCTACTGTGAAAAAGAATTTAAACACCTATTTAAAAGAATATGGTGATGATATCCCTATTGAATTACATCCGAAAATTAGAAGTGAAGAAGCATGTTATTTATCATCATCAAAAGCTATTGAATTAGCTAAGAAAACTGGTGCTCGCTTACATGTATTTCATCTGTCGACAGCAAAAGAAACAGCCCTTTTTACCAATAAAATTCCAATAGAAAAAAAGCAAATTACTGCTGAAGTATGTGTACATCATTTATGGTTTGATGAACGTGATTATAAAACCAAAGGAACATTTATTAAGTGGAATCCGGCAGTAAAAACTAAAAAGGATAAAGAAGGCCTTTGGAAAGCCTTACTTGAAGATAAAATTGATGTAATTGCAAGCGACCATGCGCCACATACAAAAGAAGAAAAAGAACAAGTTTATACCAAAGCTCCAAGTGGAGGCCCATTAGTTCAACATGCGTTACCTGCACTGTTACAAGCACACAGACAAGGGAAAATTTCAATTGAAAAAATCATTGAAAAAATGTGTCATAATCCGGCTAAAATCTTCAAAATTAAAAAACGTGGTTTTATTAAAAAAGGCTATTATGCAGATTTGGTATTGATTGATGTTTCTTCTCCTTGGACAGTTACTAAAGATAATATTTTATACAAATGTGGTTGGTCTCCATTTGAAGGCACTACATTTTATTCAAAAATTACCCATACTTTTGTAAATGGCCATTTAGCATATCAAAATGGTATATTTCATAACACAATCAAAGGAAAACGATTACTATTTAACAGAACAAATGAATAAATTTTTTAGCATACTTATTTTAAGTGTTTTTTTAGGAGCCTGCACTAGTAATACCATTATAAAAAAACCTAAAAATTTAATTCCTAAAGATCAAATGGTTGATTTATTAACCGATATTTTTTTAGCCGATGGTGGGGATAACATTAAAAACCTTCACCTTCAAAGAAATGTAAATTATTTTCCTCTAGTTTTTGAAAAACACCAAATTGATACCACTCGATTTAAAGAAAGTAATTATTATTACACTTCAAGAATTGATGATTACGATGATATTCTTGGAAAAGTTGATGCCCGTTTAAAAGCATTAAAAAGCATCTTTGATGCTGAAATTAAAATTGCAGATTCGTTAGACCGTGTAAGACGTGATTCAATAAGGCTTACTCGTAATAAAATTCCTAAAGGGAAACCTATTATTAAGTAACTAGTTATCATATAATTTACACACCCTTTTTATAGTTTTTGAAATTGATTCAAATTCAAAATTAAGTGCCATCTTGATTTTTTTTGAAGAATAGTAATGCTTGTTATGAATAGATTGTGAAGATTGTTTTGTTAACAGCGGTGGTTTCCCTGTTAAAATCGATTTTATTTTTTCAAGCCTCCAGCCAACTGAACTCATAAATTTTGTAACTCTAATTGAAGGTCGTTTTTTGCTAAAACCATCTGCTATTTGAAAAAACACTTCTTTAAAACTTACATTTTCTGAAACCAAAATATATCGTTCGTTTTTTATAGTGCTTTTCATTAACAGCAGCATTGTTTTTACCACATCACCTACAGATACAAAAGCTGTAATCCCTTCAGAATAAAATTTCAAACCATTGTGTATTTTAGTAAACAGTTCTCCAGGGCCTCCATTATTCCAAAAACCAGCACCTAAAATTACACCGGGGTTAACAATTATAACTTCAACACCTTCTTGTGATGCGCGCCAAACTTCCATTTCAGCGCCATATTTTGTAATGGCATACCCATAATTATTATTTTCGGCATTACGCTCACAAGTTTCATCAATTATTTTAGCACCTATTGCTTTGTCAATTGTGGCAATTGAACTTACAAAACACAATTTTTTCACCTTTTTATCTATACAAAAATTTACAATGTTTGAAGTTCCTTCAATATTAATTTTTCGCATTTCCTTATAGTCCTTCGGGTTAAAAGAAACCAATGCTGCAGAATGATACACTTCCGTAACATTTTCAAAAGATTTTTCTAACAAATATACATCCGTTATATCAGTTTCAATCCATTCAATTCTTTTAAAAACAACTTCAAAATCACTAGAATAATAGCTAAAAACATTTTTTACAGCTTGTAAATCGCTGTTTTTTCTATGAATAGCTTTCACACTATCATTTTCTAATAAAAGATGATACAATAAATGTGCACCTACTAAACCTGTTCCTCCGGTAACTAAAATCATAAAACGAAAGTATAAAAAATGTTTGGGTATTTTACAAAGTGTGTGATTTAAAAAACTACAAAGCAAAAGCAGTAACTAACAACTAAAATTTTATCTTTGCTGAAATTAAAAATTTTGAAAATGAATTTTGTTGAAGAACTACGTTGGAGAGGCATGTTACACGATATGATGCCGGAAACTGAAGAATATTTATTAAAAAATAAAACTACGGGTTATATTGGATTTGATCCAACTGCCGATTCTTTACATATTGGAAGTTTGGTACCTATTATTATACTCATGCATTTTCAAAAAGCAGGTCATAATCCTGTTGCATTGGTTGGTGGAGCTACTGGAATGGTTGGTGATCCTTCAGGAAAATCAGACGAACGTAATTTATTAGATGAAGAAACATTGAACAAAAACATTGCTGGTGTTAAAGGACAATTAGCACGATTTTTAGATTTTGATAATAGTACTTCTGAAAACGCTGCTCAATTGGTAAATAATTACGATTGGATGAAAGGAATTTCTCTAATTGAATTTGTACGCGATGTTGGTAAACATATTACCGTAAATTACATGATGGCAAAAGATTCCGTTAAAAAAAGAATTGATTCAGAATCTAAAACTGGAATGAGTTTTACAGAGTTTACGTATCAATTATTTCAAGGGTACGATTTTTACCATTTATATAAAGAAAATAATTGCAAACTTCAAATGGGAGGTTCAGATCAGTGGGGGAATATCACCACAGGAACTGAATTAATTAGAAGAAAAGCCCAAGGAAAAGCATACGCACTAACTTGTAAACTAATTACAAAAGCTGATGGTACTAAATTTGGTAAAACTGCTGGTGGAAATGTTTGGTTAGATGCTAACAGAACTTCACCTTATAAATTTTATCAATATTGGTTAAATTCTTCTGATGAAGATGCAGAAAAGTACATTAAAATATTTACTTTTTTAGATAAAGAAACTATTGAGCAATTAATTGCTGAACATAAAGAAGCGCCACATGTTAGGGTTCTTCAGAAGAAAATTGGAGAAGAAGTTACAGTAATGACTCATGGAAAAGAAGCGTACAATAATGCTATAAAAGCTTCAAATATTCTCTTTGGAAAATCAACTGCGGATGATTTAAAAACACTAGATGAACAAACTTTTTTAGATGTTTTTGATGGCGTACCACAAGCAGAAATTGAACGTTCTGTTATTGAAAATGGATTAGAAATTGTTCCTGCTTTTGCTGATAACAGTTTTTTAAATTCAAACGGAGAAGTACGTAGAGCTTTAAAAGAAAATTCAATTTCAGTAAATAAAGAAAAGGTAAAAGATGATTGTGTAATTACAACTTCTGATTTAATTGCTGATAAATTTGTGTTATTACAACGTGGAAAAAAGAGTTATTTTTTATTGAAAGTTATCTAATATAACCAAGATATATATCTAAAAAAGACTGCAAATTTGCAGTCTTTTTATTATCATGCTGAACTTATTGTCTTTTTTTACAACACCATTAAATTACAACCTCTAATATCAGAATCATCAAAGCGACCTAACACTTCAAAGGTTCCATTATCATATGTTTTACCTAAATCTTGTGTGGCAATAAATGAGCAAGAATTTATATTTGCCAAATCAATTACATTAATTCCCCCTGATTTTCCTTCAGGTAAAATAGACAATGCATCTTCCGTATCACGAGTTAAAATTTTCATCCAAGGTGGACATTCAAAAATTCCATTTCCTTTAGAATATGCCTGACTTAATAATTCTGTCATTCCATATTCAGAATGAATTGTGTCAACTCCAAAACCTTCTTTTAAAACGTGGTGTAATTCTTTTCTAATTAGTTCTTTTCTTCTGCCTTTCATTCCGCCAGTTTCCATAATTATAGTGTTTTTCAACTTAAAATTATGCTTTTCAACTAGGTCTAATAGGGCAAATGAAACTCCAATTAACAGTACTTTTCCGTTTTTTTCATCTAATTCAATTAAAATTTCACATAGTTCATCTAAATTATTTAAATAAAACCCGCTTTTAGAACTTTTAGATTTTTCAATAAAATGATTTGTCATATAAATTAATGAAGATCCATCACGTTCTAAATATGAAGGCAACAAAGCTAATACCGTATAATCTTCTATAGCGCCGTATAAGTTTTCAAATCCTTTTGTGAAACTATTTTCATATATAGAAACATCTGTGATATGATGCTTACTTTGAGTGTTTCCAGTAGTTCCGCTACTTAAAAAAGTTTTTTGAATAGTGTTTGTAGTTGCTAAAATTTTGTGTGATTTAAAAAATTGAATTGGCAAAAAAGGAATTTCATCAATACTTTTAATTTCAGAAATATTAATATTTAGAAGGTTTATAAAGTCTTTATAAACAGCACAATTTTCAGCTTGAAATTGAAATATTTCAAGCGCTATTTTATTGAAATCGTTGAGATTACGAATGTTAAAAATGCTATTTCTTGTCATAAATTTTGGGAAACATCACAAAAGTAATGTAAATTTACGCAACCTATTATCTTTATAGGTATCTAATTATTAATTAAAACAGTTGCTTTTGAGTTTAAACGAGCTCGTAAAACAATGTGCTAAGAATGACCGAAAAGCACAAGGAGAAATTTACCAACTTTTTTCTGGTAAGTTATTTTCTATATGCTTAAAGTACTCTAAAAATAAACAAGAGGCTCAGGATAATTTTCAAGATGGTTTTATTACCATTTTTAATAAAATTGGGCAGTTTAAATTTAAAGGTTCTTTTGAAGGTTGGTTAAAGCGTGTTATGGTGAACACAATTCTTTTGAAATACAGACAAAAGAATGTGTTAAACTTAGTTACTGAGGAGATACCAGATGAAGTGATTGTTGACATAGATGATGATGAAGTTTCTTTAGATTTTTTATTAAATCTGATACAGGAATTACCTGATAGATACAGGATGGTTTTTAACCTATATGTTCTTGATGGATTTTCACATAAAGAAGTTTCAAAAATGTTGCAAATTGCAGAAGGCACATCAAAATCAAATTTAGCCAGAGCAAGAGCCATTTTAAAACAAAAAATAGAATTACATCAAGAAAGTCAACAGTCTATTTAAGATTAAAAGATAGTAGTGAGAGATTTAAAAAACATTGATAGATTATTCCAAGAGAATTTAAAAGACTTTGAGGTTTCCCCACCAAATAAAGCATGGAATGCTATTGAAAAAAAATTAGAGAAACCTTCCAAAAAACGTTTTACGCCTTTATGGGTTAAAATTTCAAGTATTGCCGCATTATTTGCTTTACTATTTACTGTTGGTACTATTTATTTACTTCCATCAAATAACTTATCCAAAAATATACTACCGGTAAATAATAAATCATTAGAAACTTCGGATAAAAAAGATAGCGCTATAACTTCAACCAAAGAGACTAAAATTAAAATTTCAACAAAAAAACCTATTGAAATAAATAGCGATACGAATATAGCCAAATTGACTGATACTACTGAAAAAACTAGCGAAAATTCAAATGAAGAAACACTAGAAACTAAAAAAGAATTGAATAGCTATTCAATAGCTAGCATTGTTAATGTGCCACAAAAAAACACTAAAAACACTAAAATATCAAATAAAGAATTTTTAAACGGAAAACTAACTGTAGCTACAGTTTTTGCTCCAATCTATGTGAATTCTTTTGGTGATGGATCAGGAGTAGATTCTCAATTTAAAAGTAACCCAACTTCTGGAAACTCATCATACTCATACGGTGTAAAAATTGCATATAAACTAAATAATAAGTTTAGTGTACAATCAGGTGTAAACCTTATTAATTTAGGATATACTACTAATGATATTTATGTAACACCTGGCGTTTCTGTTCTTGGTTTTTCAAATTTATCTAGTGATCCTATTTTATCTAAAAACGAAACTATATCAACCAAAGAAAATGAAAATTCAGGAAGTTTAAATCAGGTTTTTGGTTATGTAGAAATTCCTGTTGAAATAAAATACAATGTTGCTAATGGTAAATTGGGTGTAAATTTAGTTGGTGGATTTAGTACATTGCTTTTAAATAAAGATGAAGTTTTTGTTGAAACCAATAATTTTTCTCAAAGTTTAGGTTCTTCAAACAATTTAAGATCTATTAATTTTAGCGGTAACATTGGGCTAGACGTAGATTATTCTATTCGTAAAAATTTATACATTAATGTATCACCAATGTTCAAAATTCAAACAAACACCTTTTCTAAAAATTCGGGAAGTATTCAACCGTATTATTTAGGAGTTTATACAGGTTTAAATTATAAGTTTTAGTTGGTTTATTATTTGGTTGGTTACCAAATATTGAATGAAGAAAGCCGTTTCAAATTTGAAACGGCTTTTCTTTTTATACTATTTATTATTGTAAATTTGTGTAAAACAACTATAAAAAAAACCAATTTATGGAAATCATAACACTCGAAAACACTATTGAAAAAGCATTAAAAGAATTAGGAATACAAGAGTTAAATAAAGGAACTTCAACAGGTTCTAATTTCTTTGGAAATGGTGAAATACTAGAATCATATTCTCCAGTTGATGGAAAACTAATAGGTAAAGTTACTTCAACTACAAATGATGATTTTGAAAAAGTAATGGAAACCGCTCAAAGTGCTTTTAAAACTTGGAGGTTAAAACCAGCACCCTTACGCGGTGAAATTGTTCGTCAGTTTGGTGAAAAATTACGTGAATTAAAACAACCTTTAGGTGAATTGGTTTCGTATGAAATGGGTAAATCACTACAAGAAGGTTTGGGTGAAGTACAAGAAATGATAGATATCTGTGACTTTGCAGTTGGTTTATCACGTCAATTAAACGGTTCTACATTACATTCTGAACGTCCCGGACATAGAATGTACGATCAATACCATCCGCTTGGAATTGTAGGAATTATCTCTGCATTTAACTTTCCTGTAGCTGTATGGGCTTGGAATACTGCTTTAGCTTGGATTGCTGGGGATGTTTGTGTTTGGAAAGCTTCAGAAAAAGCACCTTTATGCAGCATTGCTTGTCAAAATATTATTGCTGATGTATTAAAAGAAAATAATTTACCAGAAGGAATTTCGAGCATTATAAATGGCGATTATAAAGTTGGTGAATATATGACAACAGATAAACGTATTCCTTTAATTTCTGCAACTGGTTCAATTAGAATGGGTAAAATTGTTGCTAAAACAGTAGCTGAGAGATTAGGAAGATCATTATTAGAATTAGGAGGAAACAATGCTATTATTGTAACACCCGATGCTGATATAAAAATGACGATTATTGGTGCTGTTTTTGGAGCTGTTGGAACTGCCGGGCAGCGTTGTACATCTACTCGTAGACTAATAATTCACGAATCTATGTACGATAAAGTTAAAGATGCTTTAGTTGCTGCTTATAAACAATTAAATATTGGAAACCCATTAGATGAAAATAATCATGTTGGGCCACTAATTGATAAAGATGCTGTGAAAATGTATGAAAACGCTTTACAAAAAGTAACTGAAGAAGGTGGTAATTTATTAGTTGAAGGTGGTGTTTTAAGTGGTGAAGGTTATGAAAGTGGTTGTTATGTAAAACCTGCAATTGCTGAAGCTAAAAATCACTTCGAAATTGTTCAAAATGAAACATTTGCACCGGTTTTATATTTATTAAAATACAGTGGTGATGTAAATAATGCTATTGAAATTCAAAATGGTGTTGTTCAAGGACTTTCATCAGCAATTATGACTAATAATTTACGCGAAGCTGAAGCTTTCTTATCTCAAGCTGGTTCAGATTGTGGAATTGCAAACGTAAATATTGGAACTTCAGGAGCTGAAATTGGAGGCGCTTTTGGTGGTGAAAAAGAAACTGGTGGAGGAAGAGAATCTGGTTCTGATGCTTGGAAAGTGTATATGAGAAGACAAACAAACACCATTAATTATACAACGGAACTTCCTTTAGCTCAGGGTATAAAGTTTGATTTGTAAGTTATATTATTTAAGATGTTTATAGAAATTTCGTTATTCAAAATTCATATTGAATAACGAAATTTTTAATTTTCTTTTATCAAATACATATATACAGGATAATGATCGCTATAACCATTAATAAATCGATTTCCTGAAAAACTTCTATGAGGATATCCTTTATATTTCCCTGTTTGTGTAGTTAAATATTGTGGATTAAAAACATTGGTTTTATACATTTTATAAGTAGAATAATCTTTTGTAGTTGTTAATAATGGAGAAGTAAACATAATTTGGTCAAACAAATTAATATTATCTCTATACACTAAAGTATTTTCGCCACGTCTAAACATATCTTCCATTGGGTTGTAAATATCTCCTTTTTTAACGTTCGCTTTTCTAGTTTTTGTTTTTAGCACCTTTTTTAAACTAGAATTTGTTGGATCATCGTTTAAATCACCCATAATAATTATTTTAGGGTTTGGATCACTTAATTTTATTTTCTCAATTATTTGAGTGTTTAAATAAGCTGCTTTTTCTCGTTTTGCTCTACTTTTTTCTTCGCCACCTCTTCTTGAAGGCCAATGATTAACAATAATATGAATTAGTTCATCATCTAAATATCCCGAAACCAATAATTGGTCTCTTGTGTAAATTCTCATTCCATTTTCCTTCCATAATTTTAATTCAAAAGTTTCATGGTGTATAGGTTTAAAATACTTTTCTTGGTATAATAAAGCAACATCAATTCCTCTTAAATCAGGAGAATCATAATGAATAATACTGTATTGTTTATCTTTTAAATAGTTAGTTTGAGTTAAATCTTCAAGTACTTTTCTGTTTTCAATTTCAGAAACACCTATAATTACAGGGCTATTTTTAGCTTCTTTGGTTCCAATTTCAGAAAGAACTTTAGCCATATTAGTTAGCTTTTTTTGATAAATAACACCTCTATTTTCTTTAATTTCCATGATTGGACTTGCTTCATCATTTTTTGTGGGATCGTTAATTGTATCAAAAAGATTTTCAAGATTGTAAAATGCAACGGTTTTAATTTGGTAATCTTTTTGACAAAATAGTAATGTTGAAGAAAGTAATAATAAAAGAAATATTGAGTAAAATTGTTTCATAATCTTATTTTGAGAACAGCTAATTTACTAACAAATTTTGGAGAAAAATAATTAAAATTAAATAAGATGTAAATTGGAAACGAAGATAATTATTCTTCAAAAGAAGGAAGAAGAAGGTAGGTGATATAACGTTATAAACTTTGTGCTTTATTTTTTAATTCAGTTAAAGAATCTTTAACTAATTTAAAATCGGAAGGAGAAGCATTTACCCATTTTGTTGCAGTTAAAAGCGTACTAACGGTTTTAAGTTTAAAAGGAGTGTTTTTTACAGTATCTAAAGTTATTGAATTTATTAATTGATTTGGAGTATCTGTTAAAATAGCTGTTTTTCTTATGCCATATAATTCGCTATTATTTCTTAAAAGTTCAACAAACTCAACAATATTTTCTTCTTTATACACTACAAAAGCATCTCTAACATCATCTATAATATTAAATGTTGGATTGTAATTTTTTTCCAGTGCAAGTTTTTTCTTATTATTAATAAGATCATCCCAAACTAAATTACCACAAAAATATTCTAACACAAGTTTCTTTTCTGGTATAATTTTATAGCTAATGCAGCTCTTCATTTTAAATTAAATTAAGCGTAGTAAAACACCAAATATAAAAAAAACACAAATAAAAATTTACCATTTTTAAGGTATTTACTCTGAAAATTAGTACTTTTAAAAAAAATTGCAAATGAAAATAATAGTTATTGCGACTATTGTATGGCTATGCTGTACAATAAACGCTGCTTCTCAAACACAAACTTCAATTAAGGGAAAAGTAGTTGAAGTGCCTTCTGAAATTTTTTTAAAAGAAGTTTTAATTCATATTAAAAACACCAATATTTTTACCAAAACTAATTCTAATGGTGAATTTAGTATAGAAAACATCCCTATAGGAAAACAAATAATTCAAATTTCTGTTGAAGGGTTTAGCAGTCAAAATTTACCTATAAATTTACTTGAAAATGAAACGTATAATTTAGGAACAATTTTTTTGTATAAAGCAATTAATAAACTAGAAGTTACAAGTATTATTTCATTATCAGATGATGATTTGTTAGGTGATAAAGATGGAAGTTCAGATTATATTGCTGGTTTGTTTCAATCGTCAAAAGACACGTATTTAAAAGCTGCCGCTTTTAATTTTGGACAAGCTTGGTTTAAAGTTCGCGGGTACGACTCTAGTTATGGAATTATTTCAATAAATGGTGTTGAAATGAATAAGTTATTTGATGGAAGACCACAATGGAGCGATTGGGGAGGATTAAATGATGCTTTTAGAAATCAGGATTTCACCAACGGTTTGGCACCTTCTTCAACTACTTTTGGTGGAATTTTAGGAAGTACAAATTTTAGTACAAGAGCTTCAGATTATCAAAAAGTTTCAAAAGTATCATTATCAGCAACTAACAAAAGTTATACAGGACGTGTTATGGCAACTTACGCAAGTGGCCTTAATAAAAACAATTGGGCTTTTGTGGTTTCTGGCTCTCGAAGAATTGCTAATGAAGGTTATTTAGAAGGTACATCTTACAATGCTTGGGCCGCTTTTTTAGCTGCTGAAAAGAAATTAAACAATAACCATAGTCTAAATTTAACAGCTTTTATTGCTCCAAATAGAAGAGGGAAATCTTCACCAAACACACAAGAAGTTTATGATTTAAAAGGATATACATACAATGCATATTGGGGAAACCAAGAAGGTGACAAACGAAACTCTCGAATGAAGGAAATTATGGAGCCAATTGTAATGTTAAGTCATTATTATACGAATGAAAAGACTTCGTTAAAAACAACATTAGCCTTTCAATTTGGGCATATTGGAAATAGCAGATTAGGTTATTTTAATGCGCCAAATCCTGACCCAACTTATTGGAAATATTTGCCAAGCAGTTATTTACGTTTTGAAGATAATTTAGACTATGCAAATGCGTATTTATCAGAACAAGAATTTTTAGATAACGGACAATTAAATTGGAAGGAATTATATAGAGTAAATGTTAACAATGGCAACTCATTGTATTATTTGTATGAAGACAGAGTTGACGATTCTCAAATTAGTTTTAACTCTATAGTTAACACAATTTTTGGTGAAAACACACAACTAAATGCAGGGATTTCGTATAAAAATTTAACATCTAAAAATTACGGAAATATGTTAGATTTACTAGGTGGTAATGGTTTTGTAGATTTAGACCAATATGCTGAAAATGAAGCACAACAAAATGATTTAAATAACCCAAATAGAACTGTAAAAGTTAATGATAAATTCCAGTATAATTATTTAATAAATGCTAATGAAACAAGTGCGTTTTCTCAATTACAATTCACAAAAAGAAACCTTGATTATTTTGTAGGCATCAACTTAAAAAATACTAGTTATCAAAGAGAAGGTTTATATAAAAACGGAACATATTCAACTAATTCCTTCGGGAAAAGTGAAAAATTAGCATTCTTTAACTTTAGTATAAAAGGAGGTTTTACGTATAAATTTACAGGCCGTCATTTATTAAATTTTAATGGAGCTTATATTTCAAATGCGCCAACTATTAGAAATACGTTTTCAAATTCAAGAGTAAATAACAATATTACACCCGATTTAACAAGTGAAAAAATTGTAACAGCCGACCTAAGTTATATGTTTAGATCGTCAAAATTTCAATCAAGAATCACCACTTATTTTACTAAATTTAGTGACGCTGTTGAAACTTCGTTCTTTTTTGCTGAAGGATTATTAGGAGATCAAGCTGATTTTGTAAATGAAATTATTACAGGAGTTGATAAAAAGAATATAGGAATAGAATTAAGTGTTGATTATCAAATTACATCTGCAATTAAATTGTTGGGAGCAGCTGGTTTTGGCCAGTTTACCTATGATAATAATCCACAATTATATATACAATCTGAAAGTTTTACCGATGAAAATAGCAATTTCGGAACTGCTTATTTGAAAAATTATCATTTATCAGGCACACCTCAAAAAGCTTATTCTTTAGGATTTGAATATAGAGACCCAAATTTTTGGTGGTTTCAAGCAAGCACCAATTTTTTGTCAAACAATTATTTAGATATTTCACCATTATTAAGAACCGATAATTTTTACACAGATACTGATAGCGTTCCTTTTGTTGATGATGAAACCGGAGTTGAAGTTACTCAAGAACAAGTAAATTCATTATTAATTCAAGAAAAATTTGACGATGCTTTTTTAGTAAATCTTGTTGGTGGAAAATCTTGGTTAATTAATCATAATTACGTTGGATTTTTTCTGGGTATTAATAATGTTTTTGGCGAGGTTTTTAAAACAGGTGGTTTTGAACAATCTAGAAATGCCAATTATCCAGAATTAAAGCAAGACAAACAATTAAATAAACCCATTTTCGGACCAAAATATTGGTTTGGGAATAATACATCATACTATCTAAATTTATATGTAAGATTTTAAAAAAAAAGCTATGAAAAAAATTAAAAATTATCAAAAAGTAATAGGAATACTCTTAGTACTCAGCCAGTTTTTAGGATGTGTTAAAGATCAAGATTTTTCAACTCCAACAGTTGATTGTCTTGAACCTAATTTTACAGTTACCAACACTATTCAACAAGTAAAAGATATGTACACTTTTGGTGGCGCAACTGTTATTGACACTGAAGTTATTATTGAAGGTTATGTGGTTTCAAGCGATAAATTGGGTAATATTTACAAAACCCTTTCAATACAAGATAAACCCGAAAACCCTACTTCAGCAATAAAAATTTCTATTGATGAAACTAATTTATACACCAAATATGATGTTGGTCGGAAAATTTATGTGAATTTAAATGGATTAGCCGTTGGCTATAGTTTTGGAAGTATTCAAATTGGACAAGCAGTTGAAGGAGGGTTGGCTCGTATTTCTGCTTTTGAAGTTAAAAATCATATTTTTCGCTCGTGTGAAGTTGCTGAAATTATTCCAAAAAAAGTTGCAATTACAGAGTTGAATGAAGCTATGCTAGAAATGTTGATTGAAATTGAAAATGTACAATTTAAAACGAATGATTTAGGATTGTCGTATGCAAATATTGAAGATACAGAAACTGTAAACCGAGTGTTAGAGAGCTTTAATACTAATTGTGATATAGTTGAAGAGGTAATTATTAGAAACAGTGGATTTTCAAAATTTAAAAATAATTTAGTACCAGAAGGAAAAGGAAGCGTTATTGCTGTTTTTGGAAATTTTTATGATGATTTTCAATTGTATTTAAGAGATACAGAAGATGTAAAATTCACAGAAGAACGATGCGATTATTCAAACGCATTAACACCAACTATTACAATTTCTGAAGTCAGAGATTTGTATGAAGGATCTATGGTTGAATTTGGAATCAATAATAATTACATAATAGAAGGATATGTTGTTTCAAGTGATGAATCGGGTAATTTTAAAGAAAAATTAGTGATTCAAAACACTATTGAAAGCCCAACTGCTGGTATTCAGCTATTAATTGAAAGTGATGCTATTTTTGAAGATTATAATGTGGGTGACAGGGTTTTTATAAAATTAGATAAATTGTATATGGCTAAAAATGATGGAATATTAACCATTGGATTTCCTAACGGCAATAAAATTTCAAAGATTGATGCTTCAGTAATAGGTAATTTTATATATAATAGTGGTGAAAATTTTGATATAATTTCAACTGAAATTCCAATTTCAGAAGTATTAAATACTAACTATCAAAACACGTTAGTTAGCATTTTAAACACCCAATTAGTTGAAAACGAATTAGGAAAATCATTTGCTTTTTTTACAGGTGATGATGATGGTACAAGAACACTTGAAACTTGTGGAGAAACTATAAAAGTATCAGTATTCACAAATGGTGATGCAACTTTTGCTAATGAATTATTCCCGGAAGGGCACGGTAAAATAACGGGAGTTTTAAGTAATAGTTTAGAATTAAGAACAATAAGTGATGTTCGATTTAACGCTGGTTATGAAACTTGCCCAATAATTATTCCTAAAATTATGATAACTGAGGTTGCTGACCCAAAAAACAGTACCACATCTCGTTTTGTAGAATTATTCAATGCTGGTGATTCAGAAATAAATTTAACAGGTTGGAAATTGAATAAATATACGAATGGTGCTACTTCAGTTTCAAGTTCACCAATTGATTTAACAGGAATTACAATTTCCGTTGGTGGTTTTATAATTATAGCAAATACAGGTTATTCGGCTATTTTTAATGATACTCCAAATATAACGTCAACCTATATTTCTGGAAATGGTGATGATGTGTATGAGTTAGTTGATAACACAGGAACAAGAATAGATGTTTTTGGAGTTATTGGTCAAGATGGTAACGGTACAAATTGGGAATACGAAGACGGAAAATCAATTAGAAATTTAGCGGTTATTGAACCAAACACTTCTTTTACAATTAGTGAATGGACTATTTTTTCTGATAATTCAAATACGTTAATTACAAACCCAAATATGCTACAAAATGCACCTGAAAATTTTAACCCAAGAGTAAGATAATGTAAATAAAAAACAGGTAATGAATTTTTCATTACCTGTTTTTTATTCAATAAATAGTTAAGTTTTAGATTAACTAATATCCTAATTTAGATCTAACTCTTTGTAAAACATTGGTTGCAACTTTTCTAGCTTTTTCAGCACCTACAGCTAAGGCTTTATCAATTTCTTCTAAATTATTCATAAAGTAGTTGTAGCGTTCTCTTTCAGTAGAGTATTTTTCAATTAATAGTTCAAAAAAAGCTTGTTTTGCGTGTCCATAACCGTAGTTTCCACCTTCATAATTAACTCTCATTTCTTTAATTTTGTCTTCAGAAGCTATTAATTTATACAAAGAAAATAAATTACAAGTATCAGGATTTTTAGGATCTTCCAAAGGTGTTGAATCCGTTTGAATTTTCATAATTTGTTTACGCAGTTGCTTATCTGGTAAAAATAAATTGATAATATTTCCACTAGATTTACTCATTTTACCACCATCAGTTCCAGGAACATACATGGTTCCTTCTTGTATTTTTGCTTCAGGCGGAACCAATGCATCACCCATTTGATGGTTAAATCTATTGGCAACATCACGCGTTATTTCTAAGTGTTGTAATTGATCTTTTCCAACCGGAACAATTTCCGCATCGTACAGTAAAATATCTGCAGCCATTAACATTGGATACGAAAATAAACCTGCATTTACATCTTCCAATCTATCAGATTTATCTTTAAAACTATGTGCTAATGTTAAACGTTGGTAAGGGAAAAAGCAACTTAAATACCAAGAAAGTTCTGTCACTTCAGGAATATCACTTTGACGATAAAATACAGTTTTATTCACATTTAAACCGAAAGCGAGCCAAGTTGCAGCAGTACTATACGTGTTTTCTCGTAATGTTTTACCATCTTTAATTTGAGTTAACGAATGCATATCTGCAATAAATAAAAATGATTCGTTTTTAGGATTGTTAGCCATTTCAATCGCTGGAATAATAGCTCCTAATAAGTTACCTAAATGTGGTGTTCCTGTACTTTGAACACCAGTTAAAATTCTTGACATTTATATAAATTTTGACGCAAAAATACATATTTCAAAAAGAAAATAAGAATAGATTTAAAATTACTATTTTTGGAGCTTGTGAAACGAGCAATCTAATTTTTTGAATTATAAAAAAGTGATTAATAGCGAACAGCATATGTTACTATTAAAAAAATAAAATGGCAACATATGAAAATTTTTAAAAATATTTTTTACATCATTTGGCGAGTTTGGTTTATAAGTTGGGTGTTGCTAACTTTAATTCCTATTTTCCCAGTATTAATTATTGTTACATCTTCAGAAAAACTATATCCAACATTTTTTAAAATAGCAAGAGCTTGGGCAAATACTATTCTTTTTGTTATGGGTTTTAAAATTGTTTTATACGAAGATCAGGTTTTAGAAAAAGAGAAAAGTTTTATGTTTTGTCCAAATCATACATCAATGATTGATATTATGGTGATGCTTTCTGTTACTAAAAATCCGTTTGTTTTTGTAGGAAAAAAAGAATTGACTAAAATTCCAATTTTTGGCTATTTTTATAAACGAACGTGTATTTTAGTAGATAGAAGAGATGCTAAAAGCAGAAAAGCAGTTTTTGATGAAGCTAGAAGAAGAATGAGTAACGGACTAGATATTTGTATTTTTCCTGAAGGATTAGTACCCGATGACGAAAGTGTTATTTTAAGTGAATTTAAAAGCGGCGCCTTTAGATTGGCAATTGAGCACCAAATACCAATTGTACCAATGACTTTTTACGATTGTAAAAAAAGACTTTCATATACTTTTTTTAGCGGAAGCCCAGGGAAATTACGTGTAAAAATTCATAATTTTATAAAAACTGAAGGACTTACATTAGAAGATAACAATAGCTTAAAAAAACAAACATTTGATATTATTTATAATGAGTTAACATCAGATTTAAATAATCAACAATTAAGTACTTAACTACAATTATTTCCGTTTAACTAAAATGGAGAAAAAAGATATTACCTATTACGAGCCAAAAGAAGAAAAATTAAACGTGATTTCACACGCAGTTGGATTGGTTTTAAGTATAGCCGCATTAGTTTTATTAGTGGTTTATTCTAGTATTTATGGTAGTGCTTGGCATATTGTAAGTTTTAGTATTTACGGCGCTAGTTTAATTGTATTATATTCTGCATCAACATTTTATCACTATGTTCAAAGTCCTAAATTAAGACATCGGTTAAATATTTTTGATCATTCTGCTATTTACGTTTTAATTGCTGGAACATACACACCTTTTACTTTAGTAGTTTTAAACGGTTGGGTTGGTTGGACAATTTTTGGAGTTTCTTGGGGTTTGGCAATTGCAGGTATTATTTTAAAACTTTTTTTCACAGGAAAATATGATAAAATATCAACGTTTGCCTATGTATTAATGGGTTGGGTTGTAATTTTTGCTATAAAACCATTAGTTCATAATTTACCATTTGAAGGCTTAATGTGGTTATTAGCCGGTGGTGTTTTTTATACCGTTGGCGCAGTTTTATACAGCATTAAAAACTTAAAATACAACCATGCAATTTTTCATATTTTTGTATTGTTAGGAAGTTTTGCCCATTTTGTAGCAGTATTTTTTTACGTTTTACCAATTAAAAGATAGCATAGTTTTCTTTTTTGTCATTCCTGTGAAAACAGGAATCCATAACAAATTTTGTAAAGGAATCAAGACAGTCTGTATAGCAGAAACACGTTGTATTTTTCTAATTAAAAAATTGAATTTTTCAACTTTCGTTGTTTATTTTTTAGTAATTTCATAAAAAATTTGCAAATAATTTAATTCGCGTAAGATGAAACTTCAACATTTAATCTTTACACTTTTAGTAAGTGTGATTTTCTTGTCATGTAAAAATGACAACCCACAAGAAACAACAAATAATATTTTTAAATTTAGAAAGCATATTGGCTACACAACTTCAGGTGTAGTTTCAGTTGCTGAACCTATTAAAATTGATTTAGTTAATGAAGTTGAATCTTGGGTTTCAAATGAAGAAGTTTCAAAAAAAGCAATAAGTATTTCACCAAAAATTGAAGGTAAATTATCAGCATTAAATTCACGAAGTTTATTATTTCAACCTTCAAAAAGTTTAGAACCAAATAAAGAGTATACTGTAACAGTTAATTTAGGTGAAATATATGCTTCAATTCCTTCTGAATTTAAAACATACACCTTCAAATTTAAAACTGTTGAACAAAATTTCAACGTTGTAACTACGAGTTTTCAGTCGTACAATAAAGAATGGCAATACATTGAAGGTGAAATTAAAACGGCTGATGTTTTAGAATTAGAAAAAGCTAAAGCATTAATAAAAGCAATTCAAAATGATAAAAAATTAGCTATTAAATGGGAAAGTATAGATTCAATAAGCACACAATTTCAATTTAAAATAGATAGTGTTCAACGTTTTGAAGATGATTCTGAAGTAACACTTTCTTGGTCAGGAGATAACATAAATGTTGATAATGAAGGTGAATCTTCATTAAGAATTCCAGGTAAAAATAATTTTTCAATTTTGAGTATTGATGTTTTTCAATTGCCTGAGCAACATTTAACTATTAATTTTTCTGATCCGCTTAAAAAACAACAAAATTTTAATGGTTTAGTTGAACTTCAAACTATTAAAAATTTAAAATATGTTGTTGATGGAAATGTATTAAAAGTATATCCAAATGTTCGTGTTTCGGGTAGCGTTAATGTTGCTATTTTTCAAGGAATAAAAAGTGTTGATGGTTATAAATTGAAGAATGCTTTTTCACAAAAAGTAGCATTTCAACAATTAAAACCTGCTGTAAGATTGTTATCTAGCGGTGTAATTTTACCAAGTTCAAACGGTTTAAAATTTAATTTTGAAGCAGTAAATTTAAAAGCGGTTGATGTACGCATTATTAAAATTTTTGAAGACAATGTGTTACAATTTTTGCAAAACAGCAATTTAGGAAGTACAAGTAGATACGATATTAAAAGAGTTGGTAGGAGAGTGGCTAAAAAAACTATGACTTTAATTAATAATGAAATTGAAAACAGCGGAAAATGGAAAGCGTATGCGATAGATTTATCTAAAATGATAAAAGCAGATCCAGGAGCAATTTATAGAGTTGAACTTACTATAAAACAAGAATATTCTCTCTATAAATGTGAAGGAACTCAAATAAATTCAAGTGACGGTGATGAATATTATGAAGAAGATTATTATTACGGTAATCAGGAATATACAACAGAGAAAGCCAATGATTTAGACGAACGAGAAGAACAATATTGGGACAATTTAATCTATAGTTATAACAACAATTATTACAATTGGAGAGACAGAGAAGACCCTTGTAAAAAAGCGTATTACGATAATGAAGATCAAGTAGTTTCTACAAATATTTTAGCTTCAAACTTAGGTGTAATTGCCAAAAAAGGAGAAAATAAATCGTACTTTTTTGCAGTAACTGATATTTTAACTACCAATCCGGTTTCTGGAGCAAAAGTTACTATTTACAATTATCAACAACAAGAAATTGCACAAGCAGTAACCGACAATCAAGGTTTTACGGGAATGGATGTTGATAAAAATGCTTTTTTCGCAATTGTTTCAAACGGAAAACATAAAACGTATGTAAAACTAGATGATGGTCATTCTTTATCGTTAAGTAAATTTAATGTTTCAGGAAAAAAATTACAGAAAGGATTGAAAGGCTTTATTTATGGAGAACGTGGTGTTTGGAGACCTGGAGATTCAATTCATTTAACATTTGTTTTAAATGACAATGCAAATCCGCTACCAAAGGAACATCCTGTTAAATTAGAAGTTAATGATGCTCGTGGAAAACTAGCTTTTAAAGAAATTAGAACCAACAATGTAAATGGGTTTTACAAGTTTACAATTCCAACTTCAGATACAGATCCTACTGGAAATTGGAATGGAATAGTGAGTGTTGGAGGAGCAAAATTTCACAAACAATTAAAAGTAGAAAGTGTAAAACCAAACCGCTTAAAAATTAAAATTGATTTTGATGATGAGGTGTTAACCAATAACAAATCTATAAATGGAAAATTAGATGTTAAGTGGTTACACGGTGCACTTGCAAAAAACATTAAGGTTGAAGTTAATGCTAAGTTTACTTCAAACTCAACAGCATTTAATAAGCAATATCCAAACTATGTTTTTAATGATCCAACAAAAGAATTTTCTTCTGAAGAAGTAATTGTTTTTGATGCAAAATTAGATGAAAATGGAAATGCTACAATTAACAAAAAAGTAAGTTTAGAAAATAACGCACCTGGAATGCTAAAAGCAGCATTTTTAACCAAAGCTTATGAAAACGGTGGCGATTTTTCTATGGATGTAATTTCAAAAAATTACGCACCATACACTTCATTTGTTGGATTAAAATCACCAAAAACAAAAGCGTATAGTTCGTATGATACAGATGAAAATATCACATTTGATATTGCTACAATTTCTTCAGAAGGAAAACCTTTATCAAAAAATAATATTGAAGTAGTCGTTTATAAAATGGAATGGCGTTGGTGGTGGAGTTCATCGTATGATAATATATCATCATATAATGGAAGTAGTTATCATAAATCGTATAAAAAATTAAAAACCAGCACCAATTCAACAGGAAAAGGAACTTTTACACTAAATATTCCCGATGATGATGGAGGAAGATATTTAATAAAAGTAATAGATAAAGAAAGTGGTCACGCAACAGGTACAACAACATATTTCTATAAAAATTGGTGGAAACGACCTTCAAATGACCCTGAAGCATCAAAAATGTTGGTATTTTCTTCAGATAAAGATAGGTATAATGTTGGAGAAACAGCAATTATTACATTTCCTTCAGGAACTGAAGGAAGAGCCTTAATAAGCATTGAAAATGGAACAGAAGTATTGCAAACTGTTTGGCAAAAAACTCAAAAAGGTGAAACAACCGTTCAAATTCCGATTACTAAAGAAATGACACCAAATGTGTTTATAAACATTTCATTGTTACAACCACACGCTTCAACAGCAAACGATTTACCGTTGCGTTTATATGGTGTAATTCCAATATTGGTTGAAGACCCAACCACACGTTTAGAACCTGAAATTTCAATGCCAAAAGTATTGAAACCTGAAGAAAAATTCACGTTAAAAGTTAGTGAGAAAAATGGCAAACGAATGTCGTATACCATTGCTATTGTTGAGGAAGGTTTATTGGATTTAACTCGTTTTAAAACACCAAGAATTTGGGATGCTTTTTACACGCGTGAAGCATTAGGAGTTAAAACCTGGGACATTTTTGATGATGTAATTGGTGCTTTTGGAGGAAGTATTGAACAAGTTTTTGCCATTGGAGGAGATGGAGATGCAGCAGCTGGTAAAAACAAAAAAGCAAATAGGTTTAAACCTGTAGTTCGTTATTTAGGACCTTTTACGCTTAAAAAAGGAAAAACAGCAAAACATACAGTTCAATTACCAAAATATATTGGTTCAGTAAGAACAATGGTAATTGCTGCTGATAATTCAAAAGGCGCTTATGGAAAAGTCGAAGAAACTACTCCAGTTCGTAAACCGTTAATGGTTTTAGCATCTTTACCTCGTAAATTAAGTCCGGGAGAAAAAGTAACTCTACCTGTGACTGTTTTTGCCATGGAAAAGAAAGTAAAAAATGTTGAGGTTCAGTTGAAATTAAGCAATGGAATTAAAGTTGTAGGTGTAAATTCTCAAAAGTTAACATTTACAACTCCTGATGAGAAAATGGCGTATTTTCAATTAGATGTTTCTGATGTAAAAGGAATTGCTAAAATTGAAGTAATAGCTTCAGGAAACGGAGAAAAATCTTCTTATGAAGTTGAAATAGATGTTGTAAATCCAAATCCGGTATCTTCAAAATCTACTTCAGTAGAATTAGAAGCAAAAGCTACACAAAAAATTGATTTTTCAACTTTCGGAATAAAAGGAAGTAATACCGCACAAATAGAATTTTCAACATTGCCGTCAATGGATTTTGCAGGAAGATTGCAGTATTTAATTCAATATCCACACGGATGTGTTGAGCAAACAACATCAAGTGTCTTTCCACAGTTGTATTTAGGAAATATTTTTGATTTATCAGTTCAGAAGAAACAAGAAATGACTAACAATGTTAAAAAAGGAATTGAAAGGTTAGGTAATTTTCAAACCTCAAGTGGTGGTTTAAGTTATTGGATGGGACAAAATTCAGCAAACGATTGGGGAACAAGTTATGCTGGTCATTTTATGATTGAAGCCGAGAAAAAAGGATATGTTTTACCACTTACTTTTATGAGTAATTGGTTAAAATACCAAAAGCAAGCTGCTCGTAATTGGAGACCAAGTTATCAATATTACAATTCAGATTTAGCACAAGCGTATAGATTATATACATTGGCTTTGGCTGGTCATCCAGATTTATCTTCAATGAATAGATTGCGTGAGTTTAAAGAAATTTCAAACGATGCAAAATGGCGTTTAGCTGCTGCGTATGCTTTGGCAGGTCAAAAAGAAGCAGCAACAAAAGTGTCTAATACGGCAAATATTAATTTTAAACCTGTTAAATACGATTATTACACATACGGTTCGGTTGATAGAAATAGAGCAATGGCACTAGAAACAATGTTGTTAACTGGAAATTCAGAGTCTAGAGAATTGGCAAAATATATTGCAAAAAGATTATCATCAAAATCATGGATGAGTACTCAAACAACTGCGTATAGTTTACTTTCAATGGCTAAAATGGTTGAAATTAATGGAGGAAAATCAATTAAACTCACTTATAATTTAAATGAAGGAAAACAAGAAAGTGTAAATTCTAAATTTTCAATTGCACAACGAAAATTAAGTATAAAAGAAGGTGAAAATTCAATAACCATTACTAATAATGATGCGAATTTAGTTTTTGTTAATGTGCTTAATTCAGGAATTTTACCTCTAGGTGAAGAGATTGCTGAAAAACGTGGTTTAGGTGTGAAAGTAGCTTATAAAGATACGCAAGGAAATAGTATTGATATTTCTAAATTATCACAAGGAACCGAGTTTGAAGCATGGGTAACTGTTCAAAATTTAAAAGTTAGTGAAGTTCATGATATTGCCTTAACAGAAATTTTCCCTTCAGGTTGGGAAATAGTAAATACACGATTTACAGATTTTGGAACAACAACTGTAGGTAGTGCTAATTTTACAGATATAAGAGATGATAGAGTAAATTTCTATTTCAATTTAAATAAGAATGAAACAAAAACATTTAAAGTTCAGTTAAATGCATCGTATCTAGGAAATTATTATTTATATGGCGTGCAGGCAGAAGCTATGTACGATAATGAGTTTTTTACACGTACAAAAGGACAGTGGATTGAAGTTGTGAAGTAACATGAAACCTTATTTATATAAACATAAATACAAATTAATAATAGCCGTTATACTTTTAACGGCTTATTATTTTTCGTTACCAAAACAATTATTTAATAATCCAACTTCAACAGTAATTGAGAGTGTTGAAGGAGAATTATTAGGTGCTAAAATTGCTGATGATGGCCAATGGAGATTTCCACATAATGATAGTGTACCGCAAAAATTTAAGGAATGTATTGTACAATTTGAAGATGCATATTTTTATAAACATCCAGGGTTTAATCCGGTTTCAATTGTAAAAGCATTTTACGAAAATTTTAAATTTAAACGTGTAAAACGTGGTGGAAGTACACTTACACAGCAAGTTATTCGTTTATCTCGGAAAAATCAAAAAAGAACCTATTTTGAAAAACTAAAAGAAATAATAGTAGCAACACGATTAGAATTAAGATATTCAAAAGAAAAAATTTTATCATTGTACGCATCAAATGCGCCTTTTGGAGGAAATGTAATTGGATTAGATGTTGCTTCTTGGCGTTATTTTGGTCGGTTACCAAATGAACTTTCTTGGGCTGAAAGTGCAACTTTGGCTGTTTTACCAAATGCACCAAGTTTAATTTATCCGGGAAAAAATCAACAAAAATTAGTTTTAAAACGCAACCGGTTATTGAAAAAACTATTTACAGAGAAAATTATTGATACACTAACGTATCAATTAGCCATTGAAGAAGAATTACCACAAAAACCATATAGAATTCCTCAAATTGCACCTCATTTATTACAAAATGTAGCAAAAGCCGAGAAAGGTAAAAATGTAAAAACGTCTATTAAAATAGAATTGCAACAACGCGTAAATTCAATTGTAAAAAACCATTATAATGAGTTAAATAAAAATCAAATAAACAACATTGCTGTATTGGTTTTAGATGTAAAAACCAGACAAGTTTTAGCGTATATTGGAAATTCCCCAACTACAGTAACTCATCATAAAGATGTTGATATTATTAACAAACCAAGAAGTACAGGAAGTATTTTAAAACCATTTTTATATGCTGCTATGCTAGATGCAGGTGATATATTACCAAATACGTTGATTGCAGACGTGCCAACACAAATAGGAAGTTACAATCCGCAAAATTTCAATAAAAAATATGACGGAGCTGTTTTTGCAAGTACCGCTTTGTCTAAATCGTTAAATGTACCAGCAGTTAGAATGTTACAAAATTTTGGTTTGGATAGATTTCATCATTATTTAAAAGAACTAAATCTAAAAGATGTAAAATACAATGCGAACCATTATGGTTTGTCGTTAATTTTAGGAGGTGCTGAAAGTAATTTATGGGATTTATGCAAAAGCTACGCTTCAATGGCTTCAACTATAAATCATTATGATGATACACAAGGAAAATATTATAAAAATGAATTTATAGAGCCTTCATATTTGGCAAATTTTAACCCAAATTTTGGTGAAGTTTCACGTGAAAAAACAATTTTTGACGCTGGCTCAACCTATTTAACTTTTGAGGCATTAAACAAGGTAAATAGACCGGAAGGTGAAGAAAATTGGCAATTTTTTGATTCATCAAATAAAATTGCTTGGAAAACAGGCACAAGTTTTGGGTTTAGGGATGCCTGGGCTATTGGAACTACAAAAGACTATGTTGTTGGTGTTTGGGTTGGAAATGCAGATGGTGAAGGAAGGCCAGGATTGGTTGGGCTTTCTGCAGCAGCTCCAATATTATTTAATGTATTTGATATTTTACCTAAAAGTAAATGGTTTGAAATTCCTTTTGACGAATTAAGAGAAGTAGAAATTTGTAGTAAAAGTGGTTATAGATCAAACGAAATTTGTGAAATAAAAGATACAGTTTTTGTACAACAAACAGGATTGAAAACAAAACCTTGTCCATACCATATTTGGGTTCATTTAGATAAAAATGAGCAATTTCAAGTAAACTCATCGTGTGAATCATTAGAGAACATAACTCACAAAAGTTGGTTTGTTTTACCACCGTTACAAGAGTTTTATTATCAGAAAATGAACCCACTTTATAAAAAATTACCAAGCTACAGATTAGACTGTTTAAGTGAAGAAAAATCTCAAATGGAATTTGTTTTTCCAAGTGAAAACATAACTATTTATTTGACAAAAAACTTTGAAGGAAATTACAATAGTTTGCTATTAAAAATAGTGCATTCAACACCTAATATAAAGGTGTTTTGGTATTTAAATAATAAATTTATTGGGCAAACTAAAAATATTCATGAAATAGAAACGTTACCTAAAAAAGGAAAATATTTAATAACTGCAATTGACGAACTTGGAAACGAGATTAATAGGGGAGTTGAAATAAGATACTAACTTTTTTGACTGTTTATTCAAAAGTTGTATCTTGCACTTAAAATCATGGAAAATAACTTAACGTCCACACATTAAATATGCTACAAATTTTACTTGTTGATGACGAAAAAGATGCTTTAGAAGCTCTTGAATGGAAATTAAATAATTACATAAAAGATATAGAGGTTACAACGTGTAACTCGCCTATTAAAGCCATTGATATTATTAATGAGCTAAAACCTGATGTGGTATTTTTAGATATACAAATGCCTGAAATGGATGGTTTTACTATGATTGAGAAATTAGAGAATAGAGATTTTAATCTAATTTTCACCACTGCACATGATGAGTTTGCACTAAAAGCAATTAAAGTTTCAGCCATAGATTATTTATTAAAACCTGTTGATAAAGATGAGTTATTAGCATCAATGGAAAAAATAGAAACATCTAAAAAAGGAGGTTTACTTGAAAATAAATTACAATTATTATTAAATAACTTAAGTGATAATAATAACGATAAAATTAACATTTCAGCTGATGGTAAAGTTTATTTACTAGATAAAGACGATGTTGTAATGTTAAAGTCTGATAAAAGTTATACTACAATTTACTTAAAATCTGAACAACAAATTTTGGTTTCAAAAACATTAAAAGAAGTTGAGAAAAAATTTCAATTTCCTGAGTTTTTTAGAGTTCATAATTCTTACTTAATTAATTTAAACCATATTAAAGAATATTTAAAAGGTTTAGGTGGAGAATTAATTATGACAAATGGCTTAACAGCAAGTATAAGTAGAAATAGAAAAGCTGAATTGTTTAAAAAATTATACCTAGATTAAAGAATGCTGTTAGATTTTCATTCTGAAATATTTTCTTGGATACGAGGAGGTCTTTTCGTTTTATTCATATACCACTTTTTGATTTTTTTTCAGAATAAAAGCAAAATGTACTTATACTACAGTTTGTATTTATTAGCATTAACAATTTACTTAATACAACCAGTTGTTTCTGGTAAATTTGACGGGTTTTATAATTACATTAATTACGCAATACAATTTTTAGCATATGCAGCCTATGTTGCTTTTGCAAGAGAATTGTTAGATACCAGAGCTTATTTAATAAAATGGGACAAGTATTTAGAAATAGGGACAAATGTATTATTACTTTTGGCTGGTGTTTTTATAGTAATTCAATTATTTTTAGGTGAAGCTTTTCAAACAAAGGCTTTTATAATGGTAGTTCCTTTTTTAACAATTGCAGCTTTATTAGCTTATTATAATATTGTAAAAACTATTAATGATAGTTCTTCCTATATTTTTGTTGCAGGATCGTTAATTTATGTGCTTTTAGCAAATATTAGCTTTGTTGAAGTTTTTACAGGGCCTGATTTTTTTACAAGTTTAGGAGTTCAACCAATGTTTTTTGTGTATTTAGGAGCAATTCTTCAATGTATTATATTTTCAGTAATTATAGGATTTATTATTAAAAGAATTCAAGACAAAAGTAAAAATGCTGAAGTAAGACTTGCTTTAAAGTTAAAAGAGATGGAAGAGCTTAAAATGACCGCACTTCAAAGTCAAATGAACCCTCATTTTTTGTTCAATTCTTTAAATTCTATTAATAATTTTGTAATTAAAAGCGAAGTAGAAAAAGCATCAGATTATATTACAAAGTTTTCAAAATTGATAAGAGTTATATTAAATAGTTCGTCAAGTCCAACAACTACACTTTCAGAAGAGTTATCTATTTTAGCGCTTTATGTTAAGCTTGAACAAATGCGTGTTTCAGGAGGTTTTGAATATATTGTTACTGTTGATGAAAGCCTAGATTTAGATAGTATAAAAGTTCCAACTTTATTTTTACAACCATTTATTGAGAATTCTATTTGGCATGGAATTATGAAAGTAGAAGGAGAAAAATTTATTGAACTAACTATTAAAGAAGAAAACGAGAATGTAATTTGTACGATACTTGATAATGGTATTGGTATTAATAAGAATAAAAAAGTAACTCATATTTCAGAACGACGTAAATTTTTAGGCGCTGAAGCTACTGAGAACAGAATTAGAATGTTACACCAAAATAAAGGTGTAGAAATTGAAACAAAAGATATTTCTAATGAAACTACAACAGGAACTAAAGTTACGATTACCTTCCCTTTAAAATAGCTAAATAACCATTTATTAGGTAATTTAAACCATTTACAGTTTTTTTAAATGTGTTTGTAAATTTTAAGAAAAAATTAAGTTTAAGTTAACTACTTTAGTGTTTTAATATACTAATAACTAACACTATGTCTATCTTAAATTTCTTAACACCATCTGATAATAAAATCCTTAGGGATATTAATAATACTGATAATTCAATCAGGTTTATTGGTTTAGGTAGTGTTTGTCAAAATATAAAAGAGACAGTTTTTGTTAGAATGATTAAATTTAACAATGAAGACAATGTTAAAAAAGTAGTTTATACAAGAAATGCATTTTCTTGGGGCTTTAGTTCTGTTGAAGTTGTAAATTTCTAGTAGGTATAGATTTTTAATAAAACCTTCATTAAAAAAGGATATTATAGTTTAACTATAATATCCTTTTTTATTTTTAAGAAACTGCCAAATTAGTGAGAACAAACACTAATACTGTAAATGCTAACTATATTATTTGTGTAAAGCAGATATTAAACAATTACCATTTACATATAATTACCTACCATTTATATATTTTTTAAAGATTTTTGTTTATTTTTTAATAAAGTAATCATTAACTATACTATATTTGTTTTGTATTTATGTCAAGAGGGGTTTTGGCGTTATACATCAAAACATTAAATAAGTCTTTGGGGTTGATTTATTTATTCCTTGAACATTGTATATTCGAATTACAATGTTCAAGGTTTTTTTTTGCAATAAAGTTTAATTGTAAATAATACTTTCCTTATTCCGTTTTTAATAAATATATTTGAATAACTTATGAAAAAACTTATTCAACTATTTATTTTTCTTTTCATTAACTCTATATACTCACAAATTGATTATTCAAATAGTTGGGAAGATTTCTATTCTTACAATAATGTTAAAGACTTTGTAAAAACAGATCATCAAATTTATGCAATTGTAGATAATGCGCTTTTCACTTATAATACATTAACAAACGAAGTAACTAAAATTTCTTCAGTAAATGGTCTTTCAGGTGAAACAACAACAAGCTTATATTACAGCAACACTTTTAAAAAAGTTATTATTGGTTATGAAACAGGAATGTTAGAAATAATTGATAGTAACAACGAAATTACAATAGCTAAAGATATTGTGAACTTTAGTTATTCGGGTAGTAAGCAAATTAATGATATTACAGAATATAATAACAAGTTATACTTATCTACTTCATTTGCCATTGTTGTTTACGATATTGAAAACCTTCAATTTGGTGATACTTATTTTATTGGAAATCAATCTTCTGAAATAGAAATAAATCAAATTAAAATCCACCAAAATAATATTTATGCAGTTACACAAAATGGTATTTATACTGCAGATATAACAAACCCTAATTTAATAGACTTTAATAACTGGACACAACATTCTTCAGGATCTTATACAACTGTTGAGGTATTTAATAATCAAGTTTTTGTATCCAATAACCGCACGTTATCAATAGTTGAAAATAATACACTTGTTCTTCAAAAAAATTATTCTTCAACCATAAAGAAATTAAAAGCTACAACCAATTTTTTAACTATTAGCACTTTACGAAGTGTGTATGTAAATGATATAAGCAATATAGAAATATTGAATCACACAACAACTTCAACCGATTTGTTTTATTTTAATTTAAATACAGCTTTTTTTGAAGAAAACACACTGTATTTAGGAACTAAAGAATTTGGAATATTAAAAAGCACTCTAAACAATATTTCTAATTTTGAAGAAATTCATCCAGCAGGGCCAGTATCTAATTTTGCGTTTTCAATAGCTACAAACAATAATAATCTTTGGGTTGTTTACGGAGGTTATAATGCAGCATATGGTCCATTAGGAAGAAGAGCAGGCTATAGTCATTTTAATGGTTCTAATTGGTTAAACACACAGTATTCTGAAATAGGAGTAAGTGATTTGGTGAACATTACTTTTGACCCAATACATGAAAATAAAGTATATATTAGTTCGTGGGGTGGAGGAATGATAATTGTTGAAGACGATGTTTTAACAACACATTGGAACCATACAAATAGCGGTTTAGAAAAACTGGATTTTCCAAATCCAAGTTATATTAGTACAAGAATAAATGGCTCAGCATTTGATAACCAAGGAAATTTATGGATAGCAAATGCTTGGGTTGAAGATAGAGTTAAAAAGTATACTAGTAGCGGAGCTTGGTCTAGTTTTGATATGAGTACTGTAATTACAAATCCAGCTTTTGGTTTAAATGAACTAGAAATTGATAAAACAACCAATATTTGGATTGGTTCTAGAAGAAACGGAGCTTTGGTTTTTAATGAAAATGGTACAAATAAAAAGTCTTTAACAACCGAACAAACTAAAGGAGCTTTACCTGATTTAAATGTACGATCAATTAAAGTAGATGCTAACAATAGAATTTGGATTGGAACAAAAAAAGGGTTGGTTGTTTTTTATAACGCAGCCAATATTTTTAATTCAACAATTATTGATGCTGAGCCAGTAATTATTTTAGATGATGGTATTCCAAAAAAATTATTAGGAGAGCAAACAATCAACACTATTGCTATTGATGGAGCTGATAATAAGTGGTTTGGTACTGAGGTTGGGGGAACACTTCAAACAACACCAGCTGGTGATACAACATTAAAAAACTTCAATAAAGATAATTCTCCGTTACCTTCAAATAATATTTTAAAAATTACCATTGATAACAATTCTGGTAAAGTATACTTTGCAACAGACAAAGGAATTGTAGCCTTTAATAGTAATGTTTCTTTATACGGTACTAGTTTACCCGAAGTTTACACTTACCCAAATCCTTCAACAAAAGATAACGAATTTATAACTATTGACGGAAGAAACGGTGCGCATTTACCCAAAGACACAAATATTAAAATTTTAGATGCTGCAGGAAACTTAGTTTATGAAACAAATACAAAAGAAGGACAAGAATTGTTTGGAGGAAAAGTAGTGTGGAATAAAACAAATTTAGCGGGCACTAAAGTTGCGTCAGGGATATATATTGTACTACTAATTACAAAAGATAATTTAGAAACTAAGGTGGCAAAAATTGCAATTATTAATTAAAAAATGATTGAAACTACCAAGGCAATAGTTATAAACACTATTAAATATGGAGATACTAGTTTAATAGCTACGTGTTACACAAAAAATTGTGGGATAAAAGTATATATGCTTAAAGGTGTTTTAACAGCCAAAAAAGCTAAAATTAAACCCGCATATTTTCAGCCTTTAATGCAACTTAATTTAACAGCCAATCACAATAATAAAGGAAACTTAAATTCTGTTAGAGATATTGAAGTTTTAAATTTTTACAGCTCTATTTATACCGATATTAAAAAGCAGACAATCGCCTTATTTTTAGCTGAAACCATATATTATTCAATTCGTGAAGAAGAGCAAAACAGCACCTTATTTCAATATTTAGAAACTTCATTTTTATGGTTAGATACACATACTAATATTTCAAATTTTCATTTACTTTTTTTATTAAACCTAACTAAATTTTTAGGATTTTATCCCGAGACTACTAATATAAACGCTTTATATTTTGATTTGTTAGAAGGAACTTTTACAAACGTTAAAAAGCCAACTACTGTTTCTGGCAGTAATTTAGTGCAATTTAAAAAGCTCTTAGGCATAAACTTTGATGTTTTACATACTATTGATTTTAATGCGGCTAATAGACAAGCAATATTGGCTATTTTAATTCAATATTTTGAATTACATTTGGGGGGCTTTAAAAAACCAAAATCATTAGCTATCTTAAAGTCGGTATTTGATTAATTATGAGGGTATTACGTGTTATAATAATTTTTTTATTGCTATCAGTTTCATTACAAGCTCAACAAGTAAAAGTTTTGGAACGTGAATCTAATTTCCCTATTGAAAATGTTACCATTTATAACGATTCAAATAATACGGTAGTTTACACAAATAAAAAAGGAATTGCTGATTTAACAGCGTTTTCAAATTCTGATGTTATTTCGTTCAATCACTTAGCGTTTATAGAATATGAAATTTTAAAAAAAAACTTGGGGATAATAGAGTTTGTTGTGTATTTAAATAAAAAATCTGAACGACTAAATGAAATAGTTTTATCAGCTTCAAAAGGAAAAGAAAGTAGAAGTAGAGTTGCCGAGCAAATTGATATTATTTCAAAAGAAGAAATTAAAAAATTAGCGCCACAAACATCAGCCGATTTACTGGCTAGTTTACCAGGTATTAAAGTTCAGAAAACACAAGCAGGTGGTGGAAGCCCGGTATTAAGAGGAATGGAAGCCAATCGTGTTTTATTAGTGGTAGATGGTGTACGAATGAACAATGCAATTTATAGAACTGGGCATTTACAAAATTCAATAACAGTTTCTCCAAATATTATTGAAAGAACTGAAGTTATTTTTGGCCCTTCATCGGTAATTTATGGTTCAGATGCATTAGGTGGTGTTGTACATTATTATACCAAAACACCAAAAGTAACAACAACTAATGTTAATCAAGTAAATACATCGCTATATTCTCGTTTTAGCTCAGTTAATAATGAATTTACTACTGAAGGAAATATTGAACTTAGAAATAAAAAATGGGCATCTTACACCAGTATTTCTTACAGCGAGTTTGGAAACTTAAAAATGGGTAAAAACCGTACACATGGTTTTGAAGATTGGGGAAAAGTTTTTGATTATTCAACAAATACAAATACGTTTTATACTGAAAATTCAGTAACAAATTCAAATGTGAATACTCAAGAAAATACAGATTATAACCAAACGGATGTTTTACAAAAAATTACAATTCCACTTTCTAAAAAAACCGAGCTTTTATTTAATTTTCAATATTCAACTTCATCAAATATAAATAGGTTTGATAATTTAGCAACGTATTTTGATGACAAATTAAAATATGCAGAATGGTATTATGGACCTCAAAAAAGAGTATTACTTTCTTCACAGCTAAAAATAAACCCTTCTAAAAAATGGCTTCAAAAAGGAACAATAACAGCTGCTTTTCAAAATATTAAAGAATCTAGAATTGATAGAAGATTTTCTAGTTTAGATCGTTATTATAGTTTTGAAAATTTAGATGTATTAAGTTTAAACGGAGATTTTTTTGTTCCAATAACAACATCTAACGACAGAATTATGTCGTATGGTTTTGAAGTTACGCACAACAAAGTAAACTCTAATGCTTTTGGTAGAACTTTAGAAGTTGAAGGAAATACGGTTGTTGGTTTTAGTAATCAATTTATTGAACAATCTCGTTATCCAGATGGTGGAAGTACTTACACAAGTTTCGCATCTTATGTAAATTACAGACAAGATATTAGTAGTAAATCAACCTTAAATACAGGAATAAGGTTAAGCAATACAATACTTACTGCAAAATGGATTGATGATACATTTATAACGTTACCAAAACCTGATATATCTCTTCATAATTCAGCAATAACAGCAACATTAGGTTATGTATATAAACCAACTGTAAAATGGCAATTAAACAGTGTTATTTCATCAGGATTTAGATCACCTAATATTGATGATGTGGGAAAAGTTAGAGAAAAATCAGGAAATGTTACTGTACCAAATATTAATTTAAAACCTGAATACGCTTATAGTTTTGAGACTGGAGCAGTTAGGTATTTTAATAATCGAAAATTTCATACAGGTTTAAATGTGTATTACACACTTTTAGATAATTATATTACACGTGATTTTTTTGAAATAAATAATTCAACAACAATTGTTTACAATGGCGAAGAAGGTAATGTAATGGCTAATGTTAATAAAAACAACGCTTATATAGTTGGAAGCACTTTTAGTTTTAAAGGGTATTTAAGTGCAAATTGGTTTACAAAAGGTTCTTTAACGTACACGAAAGGAAAAGCATACGATACTAATTTACCATTATCATCTATTCCACCATTATTTGGAGATATTGAAATAGGTTATCAAAACGACCGTTTACAAACTATTTTTCTTTGGAAATTTAATGCTAAAAAAGACATAAAAGATTATAATTTAATTGCAGGAATTGATAATGAAGAACAAACACCGTACAATAGTATTACAGATACTTATTACGGAAATCCTGGTTGGAGTATATTTAACTTTAACACCAACTATAAACTAAAAAATAATATTACATTATTTATGAATATTGATAATATTTTTGATGTGCATTATAAAGAATTTGCATCAGCAATTAGTTCACCAGGACGTAATGTTTCACTTTCTATTTTGTTAAACTTATAATTATTTAAAAGCAGGTAACCCTGTAATATCCATTCCTGTAATTAGCAAATGAATATCGTGTGTTCCTTCATACGTAATTACACTTTCTAAATTCATCATATGACGCATAATTGAGTATTCACCAGTAATACCCATTGCGCCTAAAATCTGACGCGCTTCTCTGGCAATGTTTATGGCCATTTCAACATTATTACGTTTAGCCATAGAAATTTGGGCAGTTGTTGCTTTTCCTTCATTTCTTAAAGTTCCTAAGCGCCAAGTTAATAATTGAGCTTTTGTGATTTCTGTAACCATTTCAGCTAATTTTTTTTGCTGAAGTTGAAAAGCACCTATAGGTTTACCAAATTGCATACGTTCTTTAGAATAACGAAGCGCAGTATCATAACAATCCATTGCAGCACCAATAGCACCCCAAGCAATACCATACCTAGCAGAGTCTAAACATCCTAACGGAGCACCTAAACCATCTTTATTTGGTAAAATATTTTCTTTTGGAATTTTAACATTGTCAAAAATCAATTCTCCAGTAGCGGAAGCTCTAAGTGACCATTTATTATGTGTTTCAGGAGTTGTAAAACCTTCCATTCCACGTTCAACAATTAATCCTTTTATACGCCCTTCTTCATTTTTAGCCCAAACAATAGCAATATCAGCAAAAGGAGCATTTGAAATCCACATTTTTGCACCATTCAATAAAAAATGATCACCCATATCTTTAATGTTGGTTACCATTCCTCCTGGGTTTGATCCATGGTCAGGTTCTGTTAATCCAAAGCAGCCTAAAAATTCACCACTAGCTAATTTTGGTAAGTATTTTTGTTTTTGTGCTTCGTTTCCATATTTCCAAATAGGATACATAACTAAAGAAGATTGTACAGATGCGGTTGAACGAACACCTGAGTCGCCTCTTTCTATTTCTTGCATAATTAATCCGTAAGACATTTGGTCTAATCCAGCACCACCATATTCTTCAGGAATATAAGGCCCAAAAGCACCAATTTCAGCCAAACCTTTAACTATTGATGTTGGAAATTTTGCTTGTTGTGCAGCATCTTCAATAATTGGAGATACTTCTTTTTTTACCCATTCGCGAGCTGCATCTCGTACTAATATATGTTCTTCAGTTAACAATTCATCTAATTGATAATAATCTGGAGCTTGAAATAAATCTTGTGACATCGTTTTTAAATTTTAATGTATACAAATTTACTAATTAAAGTCTTTTAGAATTTGATTTGTTGAAATCTTTTATTCCTTACATTTGTGCTAATGAGATTTACCTTAGGAAAAACAGAAAAATTAAAAAGTAAAAAAGCGATAGAGCAATTATTTGCTGAAGGTAGTCGTGTAAAATCATTTCCTCTTCAACTTATATATTTGAAAAATAAGTACAGTTCAGAGTTTCCTATAAAAGTAGGATTTACAGTTCCAAAACGTTCAGTAAAATTAGCAGTTAATAGAAATAGAATTAAAAGATTAATGCGTGAAGCGTATCGTTTACATAAACAATTGTTTTCTGAAAACTTAAACGAAAATTATAGTTTTATGTTTATTTACATGACTAATGAAGAAATAAATTATAAAGATTTAGAGTTATCAATACAAAAAGTTGGCAATAAATTTTTAACCAAAATTAAAGAAGATGAGCAAAATTAAAAAACTAATTATAGGAGTTTTTATAACTATTTCTATGTTGGTTTCTATTGGATTTCAATCTGATTTTTTTGAAATAGCAAAACAAATAGATATTTATACCACTTTATTTAAGGAGTTAAATATGTATTATATAGATGAGGTAAACCCGGCAAAACTTACCAATAACGCCGTAAATCATATGCTTCAAAATTTAGATCCTTACACGCGTTATTATGATGAGCAAGGAGTTGAAGATGCAAGAATTCAATCAACAGGTGAATATGGTGGAATTGGAGCAATATCTACATATAAAAACAAAACACTTACTATTCGTGAAATTTTAAAAAATTCTCCAGCTGAAAAATCAGACATAAAACCAGGAGATAAAATTTTAAAAATAGATGATATTGTTATTAAAGATTATGACGAAAAAGGAGTTTCAGCATTATTTAATGGATTGCCAAATACTACTTTAAAACTTCAAATTGAACGTCAAAGTAAAAAGATTGACGTTGAGATTACACGAAAAAAAGTTGTAGTAAATCCAGTACCTTATTACACCATGTTAGCTAATAATGTTGGTTATATAGCATTTACAAAGTTTAATGAAAAAGCAGCTTCTGAAGTAAAAAAAGCATTTTTAGAATTGAAGGAAGAAGGCATGCAAAAATTAATTATTGATGTTAGAGGAAATCCTGGGGGATTGTTAATGGAAGCCGTAAAAATCACTAATTTTTTTATTCCGAAAGATAAAATTGTGGTTATTACAAAAGCCAAGGTTGAAAAATGGAGTAACACCTTTAAAACAAGACAAGAACCATTAGATTTAGAAATACCAATTACAATACTTGTAAATAACCGTTCTGCATCTGCTTCAGAAATTTTAGCAGGATCATTACAAGATTATGATAGAGCTGTAATTGTTGGCGAACGTTCTTTTGGAAAAGGGTTGGTGCAACGATACCGAGAACTTTCTTACGGTACGCAAATGAAAATCACAATTTCTAAATATTACACGCCAAGCGGAAGGTGTATTCAGGAACTAGATTACACCAACAGAAAAGATGATAGAACTATTCCAAAATTTTCTGATGCAGGTAGAGAAACCTATAAAACTGAAATTGGAAGAACAGTTTATGGTGGCGGTGGAATTTTACCCGATATTGAAATTAAAAAAACACCAACAACTGAAACTACAAAAACGTTGTTAAAATCTGAGGCGTTTTTTAATTATGTAACTAATTATTTTTATAAAAACACAACAATTTCAACACCTTCAACATTTGTTTTAAACGAATCTGATTTTTCATTACTTAAAAATTACCTAAGTAAAAACAATAAAGATTTTGAAACACCAACCGAAACTAAATTTAAATTAGCAAAAGAAAAAGCTGTTTCAGAAAACTTAGATGGAAATTTTGCTAAAACGTATACAGAGCTTTTAGAGAAAATTGAAGAAGAAAAATTAAAAGAATTAGACAAAAACAACAATGAAATTTTGCATAAGTTAACCGAAGAAATAGTAAAACGCTATTATTATGAAGAAGGTGTTTATATGCAAAAAGCTAAATTTGATACTACAATTATAAAAGCAATGTCAATTTTAAATAGTACTGAAGAATATACTTTGATATTAAAAAAATAAACAATAAACAGATAAGTTGTATCTTTGAATTCCAAAAAAACGGTATGCCACACACAAAAATAAAAGGAAGAACACGCGCTCAAGAATCGTCAAAAGCAATTGAACGTTTGTATATATCAATGCGTCATTTATTTACTCGTGGTTTTTACAAACCAATGGGAATATCTGGAGATGCATTACGTGAAGCACTATTAATTCTTAGACCAGAAATATACGGTTCTATAGCTGAAGAAAAAGTAGAACTAAATGGTTTAATTTATGTAATAGAACGCTTACCTGAAGGAATTGAAGAATGTAGGTATGTTAATTTAACAGCAGATGAAGGATATTCAAATTCACATTTTAAACCAATAATTCCAGCAAAAAGAAGAAGAACTTGTTTTAGAATTGATAAAGATCAAATGAACATTGAAGTTACTCGTGGACGTTCTGAGATTTATGATATTTTAACCCATTTAACATTTTTATTTATTGAATCTCACAAAATAGCTGCCAAAGTATTGGTAAATGATGAAGGTGAAACTATTAGAGAATGGAAGAAATTAGAAGATATTGTATTACACAATAGAAAGTTAACAAGAGATAATAGAGATATTATGTTAGCGCATATGGCAAGTATTTTAGGAAGAAGTTTTGAAGAAACACAAAATGTACATGCAACATTAGGTGAAGAACAAAACCCTGATCGGTTTTTTCAAATAATTTATTGGTTAGGAAATATTGCAATTAATGAAAAAGTGCACACTATAAAAAGAGCTATTAATTTTAGTCCAAGTTTAAGAGAACGAATTGGGCATCATATTTATGGTGAAATTTGGGCAACTAATATAAAAGACGTTTTAAATGAACAAAATTTATTAAACCGTCCAATTCATATTATTAGCGCGAATATGCATAGTGTTATGAATTCAATTTACGCACCAATTGTACTTCCACAACAAATTAAAAATAACGATACTATTTCATTATTCGAATTATTAAGTAATGATGAAAATGAAGACTTAAGAAAACAAGTTATGGATTATGCTGCTGAAAACGGATTAACTTATATAAAAGACACTTCAGGAACCAACATAAATGTACAAGTTATAGACACTGCTAAAATTGATATGAGTAAAACTCAATATTCAATAGAAAACAGTTTAAATGCTAGCGGAAAACCTGTATTAATTGTAATGGATTATGCCTTTGGTGAACAAGCTTATGAAACTATGGATGAATTGCTAAAACCATATGTTTGCGGTAATAATAAAAAACACCATTTAAATATTGAATCTGTTTCAATAATGGGAAAAGCAGGTATTTTAGAAGGTGGTAAAGGAGATATTATGATTCCTTCTTCACATATTTTTGAAGGAACGGCTGACAATTACCCATTTAAAAACCAGTTAAAAAAGAGAATGTTTGAAGGTTGTGGCGTAGATGTTTACACAGGTGCAATGGTTACCGTTTTAGGAACATCACTCCAAAATAAAGATATTTTAAGTTTTTTCCATGATTCAACATGGAAAGTTACAGGACTTGAAATGGAAGGCGCTCATTATCAAAAAGCAATACAAGCAGCAGCAAAAATAAGAGGAAACATATCAAGCAAAGTTAAAGTTCGTTACGCGTATTATGCATCAGATAATCCGTTAGAAACTGGAAGTACGCTTGCCTCAGGAGGTTTAGGTACAACGGGTGTTTTACCAACATATGTGATTACTGAAAAAATTTTAGAGCAAATTTTTTAGAAAATACAGTTGAATACAAAGCCGTACATATTTTTTAAAAGAATTTTTGATATCGTATTTTCAATGTTGGTGTTATTATTTGTTTTAAGTTGGTTAACACCAATTGTTGCGTTGCTCATTTTTTTAGAAAGTAGAGAAAAAACATTTTTCACACAAGAAAGAATTGGAGAAAATGGACAAACTTTTAACATTTATAAGTTTAAAAGCATGAGAGGTATGCCACCTATAAATGATCCATTATTATCAAAAGATGAAACAACTAGAATTACAAAATTTGGAAAATTTATTAGAACTTTTAGAATTGATGAATTTCCGCAATTTTATAATGTTTTAATAGGGGAAATGAGTGTTGTTGGCCCAAGACCAGAGCGTCAGTATTTTTTAGATGAAATTAAAAAGCATCTTCCTAAATATAAAAAAATGCAACAGCTTAAACCAGGAATCACATCGTTAGGTCAAATTAAATATGGTTATGCAGATAATTTAGATCAAATGTTAAAAAGAGCGAGATACGATTTAATTTATTTAGACAATTTATCTTTCTGGACAGATATTAAAGTAATTTTAAGCACAATAATAGTAGTAATTAAAGGAAAAGGCAGATAAAACCACATTTATGAATGTACTAATTTTAGGATCAGGAGGAAGAGAACATGCACTAGCTTGGAAAATAGCACAAAGCAATTTATTAACTCAGTTGTTTATTGCGCCAGGAAATGCAGGAACTATGCAATTTGGAACAAACGTAAACGTAAACCCAACCAATTTTGAAGCAGTTAAGTTAACCGTACTTCAAAATAATATAAAATTAGTTATTGTTGGCCCTGAAGATCCATTAGTAAAAGGTATTCATGATTTCTTTTTAAATGATGATCAATTAAAGAATATAGCTGTTATAGGTCCACAAAAATATGCTGCACAACTAGAAGGAAGTAAAGAGTTTGCAAAAGAATTTATGTACAGACATAATATTCCAACTGCAGCTTATAAAAGTTTTACAAACCATAATTTAGAAGAAGGATATCAGTTTTTAGAAACTTTAAGTTCGCCATATGTTTTAAAAGCAGATGGCTTAGCAGGAGGAAAAGGAGTGCTAATTTTAAACGATTTACAAGAAGCAAAAGACGAGCTAAAAGAAATGTTAGCCAATCAAAAATTTGGAGCAGCAAGTAGCAAAGTTGTTATTGAAGAATTTTTAGACGGTATTGAGTTAAGTTGTTTTGTATTAACTGATGGTAAAAGTTATATAAACTTACCCAATGCTAAAGATTATAAACGTATTGGAGAAGGAGATGTAGGTTTAAATACGGGTGGTATGGGAGCTATTTCACCTGTTCCGTTTGCCAATGATGTATTTATGAAGAAAATTGAAGACAGCGTTATTAAACCAACAGTTGAAGGACTTCAAAAAGATAATATTCCGTATAAAGGGTTTATTTTCTTCGGAATTATAAAAGTTGGAGATGAGCCAAAAGTAATTGAATACAATTGCCGTATGGGTGATCCAGAAACTGAAGTTGTTATACCACGTGTTAAAAGTGATTTTTTAGAACTATTAATAGCAACTGGAAACAATGAACTACATACAAAAACTATTGAATTTAAGGAAGAAAGCGCTTGTACAGTAATGTTAGTATCAGGTGGCTATCCTGAAGGTTATGAAAAAGGAAAAGTAATAAACGGACTTGATAAAGTTGAAAATTCAATACCTTTTCATGCAGGTACAACTATAAGTAACAATAATATTGTTACAAATGGCGGTAGAGTTATTGCAATTACCTCTTACGGAAGTGATTTTAAACAAGCATTAAAGCAATCTTATCAAACTATAGAAAAGATAAATTTTGAAAACATGAATTTTAGAACAGACCTTGGCTTTGATTTATAAATAACAACACTATACATTAAATTTTTTACAATATAATATGAAAGAGGGAAGATGTAAATCTTCCCTCTTTTTTGTTTTAGGATTTGTTAAACGGGAGATAAGTTCCATTGGTCGACAGTTAAGATTTGGTTAACTAATTTTCTAGAAATAAGCTTAGATGTGCTTGTACATTTGTGACAAGATTAATTAACAAG
>NZ_WTAR01000145.1 GCF_013139515.1 Lutibacter sp. | reverse complement strand
TTTTAAAAGAATGGGATTTATATTGTGATTTATTAGTTGATCGTCCAAAAATTAGAGAAATTCATTTAGGAGGAGGTACGCCAACATTTTTTTCTCCTGAAAATTTGAAGAAGTTAATAGATGGAATCTTTAAAAGAGCTGATAAATTTGAAACATTGGATTTTAGTTTTGAAAGCCACCCAAATTTAACTTCAGAAGAACAATTACAAACATTATATGATTTAGGTTCGCGTAGAAATAGTTTTGGAATTCAAGATTACGACCCTAAAGTTCAAAAGGCAATACACAGAGTGCAAAGTTTTGAACAAGTAAAAAAAGTTCATGATTTATCAAGAAAAATTGGGTACGATTCTATAAGTCACGATTTAATTTTCGGGTTGCCTTTTCAAACGGAAGATAGTATTCGTAATACCATAAAAAACACCATAGAATTAAAGCCAGACAGAATTGCATATTACAGTTATGCCCATGTACCTTGGATTAAAGGTGTTGGTCAACGTGGTTTTGAAGATAGCGATTTACCAAAAGACGAAGAAAAACGTCATTTATACGAGTTAGGAAAACAATTGTTTTTTGACAATGGTTATGTTGAGGTTGGTATGGATCATTTTGCATTGCCAAGTGATTCTCTTCATAAAGCTATGGAAGATAAAAAATTGCACCGTAATTTTATGGGGTATACAGCTGGTAAAACTGAGTTGATGATTGGTCTAGGAATGTCTTCAATTAGTGATTCTTGGTATGCTTTTGCTCAAAATGAAAAAACAATAGAAGAATATACAGAGAAAGTAAATGCCGGAATTATTCCAATTTTCAGAGGACATTTATTAACCGATAACGATTTAATAATTAGAAAACACATTTTAAACTTAATGTGCAACCTTGAAACTGAATGGAAAATAGGTTTAGATGCAAAAGTGAAGTCTGAAATTGTTGCTCGTTTAAAGTCAATTATTGATGATGGTTTAATTGAAATTTCAGATGATAAAATTGTTGTTAAAGAGGAAGCTAGAATGTTTGTTCGTAATATTTGTATGGCATTTGACCTTCGATTAATTGAAAATAAACCAGATACTAGAATTTTTTCAATGACAATTTAAGTATATAACAAAACACTTTTCAACTACAAAAATTAAAAAATGTTTTATTTTAAAATGAAATTTGAAGATTTAAATCTACTGTTAAATCTTCAGTAGTTTCATAAATAGCGTTTTCTCCAGTTAAAACTACACTTATACCTTTGTATAAATTATATTTTATTCCTGCTATTTGACGTTTAACATTTTTTGATGAATCTTTAGTTACATTAAAATAATCATATCTACCAAAAAATGCAAATGGAGAGTCTTTAACTATGTATTCGCTAAAAATGCTGTAACCGTCATTTTTTAATGCTTTTGTAGGATCTAAAATTTCAATATATGTTCCTTTATAATCTCCTTTTCCAAAATGGTATTGTCCGCCAAAATTAAAATATTTTCCCATGTATCCTCCATGAAATAAAAACTGACTAAATTCTGGAGCATCTTCAGTATTTCCTTTTCCAATATTAAAAGCATGGCTTAATTGAATTTGAGGAATTGAATTAGCAAAAGGCCTAAGATGTAATACACCTTCAAAAACTTTATTGGAATTTTCTTCAAATGAAGCATAGCCACCACCATTAAAAATACCAATAGCAAAACTTGCATATTTACCTTTCATACTACTGCTATTGTTGGTCAAATATTCTTTCTCTATTTTTGGACCAATATTACCTCCAAATAAAATACCAAAACCTGCCGAGTTATATAATTTATTACGTTCAATAGCCATATTTCCTTGAACTCTATACACGTTTATTTTTTGTTCGTAGGTAATCCAAGGCCTGTGTACCATTCCAATTTCAAAATAAGAACCTGTTATTGAGTTGTTCCATTTAGGTTTTACTTTTAGGTACAAATACTTCATTCTTGTTTCAACATTTCCAGCATCACTACCTTCTTTGTCAATAGCGATATCTTGCGTATAACGAACAGAAAAAACGTCGTTAATTTCTTTTTTTATAGTAAAGTAACTTCGCTTAACAATAAATTTATTATCCCAATTTTCATCACCTTTTTTAGTATTGCTATGAGCAATAAACCAGTCTCCAGAAATTGAAACACCATGCAATAAATCTATTTGTTGAGTGGTATTATTTTGTGAATATAAGTTTGAAGTAATTAGAGGAATTATTAAAATAAATACTATTTTTTTAAAGTTCATAATGTAATTATTGTTAATTGTCGTTTACTTTTAATCTTGCTGTAGCAGTTGTTGATGTGTTAGAAAAGTTATTTTCCAAATATTTAAGATACCCAACAATAGCAATCATACCAGCATTATCTGTAGTAAATTCAAATTTAGGAATATAAGTTGTCCAACCTAAAGATGCTTCATAAGATTTTAAAACTTTTCTTATTTCAGAATTTGCACTTACACCTCCAGCAATTGCGATATGATTTATTTCTGTTTCTTCTACAGCTTTTTTTAATTTGTCAAATAATATTTTAACAATTGTATATTGAATTGATGCGCAAATATCATTTAAATTTTCTTCAATAAAATTCGGATTTTCTTTAACCTTTTTCTGAATAAAATAAAGTATTCCTGTTTTTAATCCACTGAAGCTAAAGTTTAAACCATCAACTTTAGGCTTTGTAAATTTAAAAGCTTTTGCATTACCAAGTTTTGCATATTTATCAACTAAAGGTCCGCCAGGATATGGTAATCCAAGTATTTTGGCCGATTTGTCATAAGCTTCACCAACTGCATCATCCAACGTTTCTCCTAAGACTTCCATGGTGAAATAATTGGTGATTTTTACAATTTGTGTGTGTCCTCCACTAATGGTTAAGCATAAAAAAGGAAACGGAGGTTTTTGCATACTTTCATCTTCAATAAAATGTGCTAAAACGTGTCCTTGCATATGATTTACTGCTATTAACGGAATATCTAAAGCAAGTGAAAGTGACTTAGCAAAAGAGGTTCCAACTAATAAAGAACCCATTAATCCAGGTCCGCGTGTAAAAGCTATGGCATTTAAGTCTTTTTTGTCGATATTTGCTTGTTGAATTGCTTGTTGAATTACAGGAACAATATTTTGTTGATGAGCACGCGAAGCTAATTCAGGAACAACACCGCCATATTTGGCATGAATTTCTTGGGTTGCAACAACATTTGATAGTATTTTACCGTTGCAAATTACGGAGGCACTTGTATCATCACAAGACGATTCAATACCAAGTATATAAATTGATTTATTTTTAATCATTTAATAATATATAAGAACAAATAAGGCACGAAAATTGCCATTAAAATGCAAATTTAGCGCATATCAAACGAATTAAAAAAATAGTTGTTAGAATTTTAACTGCATTATTACTTTTATTAGTAATAGTTAGCATTATATTGTCTATCCCAGCTATACAAACTAAACTAGGTAATACGGCTACAAATTATTTGAAAAAAGAATTTGATGTAGCCATAAAAATTAAAAAAGTTGATTTATCTTTTTTAGGAAGCGTTCAGTTAAAAGATGTTTTAATTAGAAATCACCATACAGATACATTAATTTACGTTCAAAATTTAACAACTTCAGTTTTTAGTTATAGAAATATGATAAATAGTAAACTGAAATTTGGTCAAATCTCTTTAAACAATTTTAAGGTTAATATGAACACCTACGAAGGGGAAGTTGATGACGCTTTAACTGTTTTTGTTGATAAATTTGATGATGGTGTTAGAACAGGTAAACCTTCAGGGTTTTTATTAACAGCAACTAATTTAAAATTAGCAAATGGTTATGTTGAACTTATTGATGAAAATAAACCAACCGATAAGCCATTATTTTTTATAAATATTAATGGTGGTACACAAAACTTCAAAATTGAAGGACCTAACGTTTACACAAATATTAGTGGGTTAAATTTTGTTGAAAACCATGGTATTGAAATAAAGAATTTATCAACAGATTTTACGTACACAAAATCGTTTATGAATTTTTTAAATACAAAATTAGAAACTGAAAATTCAACCATATTAACCAATTTAATATTTACTTATAAGAGAGAAGATTTTTCTAATTTCAATGATTTAGTAACTATTGAGGCGGATGTTATTAGTGCAGATGTATCATTAATTGACTTGAAGAAGTTTTACAATGAACTGGGAACTAATGATGTGCTGCATTTTACAACAAAAATTACAGGAAAGTTAAATGATTTGAATGCTCAAAACCTTAAATTATTTACTGATAAAAATGCAATAATTAAAGGAGATTTGAATTTTAAAAACTCATTTAATCAAGAAAATGGCTTTTCGTTAGAGGGTAATTTAACAAACTTAACTTCAGATTATAACCATTTAAAAACTTTATTGCCAAATGTTTTAGGAAAAACATTACCATCTTCTTTTATGAAATTGGGAAGATTTACGTTAAATGGAAATGTTTACTTAACTGAAAATTTGATAAACACTCAATTATACTTAAGTACAAAAATTGGGAATGCTGTATCAGATTTAGAACTAACAAATATTTCAAACATTGATGAAGCCTCATACATTGGGCATATTAAAATTATTGATTTTGATTTGGGTAAAATCACCAACAATCCGTTAATAGGAAATTTTTCTATTGAAGGTGATGTAGATGGTGAAGGATTTACTTTAGAAACTATGAACACTTCTGTAAATGGAGTTATTTCTCAATACCAATACAATAACTACAATTATAAAAATATCACATTAAATGGCGTAGTGAAAAGCGAACATTTTAATGGTGAAATGGAAGTAAATGATGAAAATATAAAACTAAATTTTAATGGTTTAGCAAATTTCTCATCAGATGTTTATACGTTTAATTTTAAAACTTTAATTGATTATTGTGATTTGAAAGCAATTAATGTTTTTAAACGTGATAGTATTTCTAATGTTAAAGGTGAAATTGAAATTAATGTAAAAGGAAATTCATTAGATGATTTGGTTGGTACAGTTGATTTTAACAACTCATTATATACCAATCAAAAAGGAAACTATTTTTTTAAAGATTTTAATGTGACATCTTCATTTTTAGATAGTATTAGAACAATTACAATTAATTCTTCTGAAATAGTTGATGGTCATGTAAAAGGAATATTTAAGTTTAATGAACTAGGTAAGCTTGCACAAAATTCAATTGGTAGTATTTATTCAAATTACAATCCGCATGAAGTTTCATCAGGTCAGTTTTTAGATTTTAGATTTAAAATCTACAATAAAATTGTTGAGGTCTTTTACCCTGAAATAACCCTTTCAGCAAATTCATCAATAAGAGGTACTATTAATTCTGATTATAATTTATTTAAACTCAGCATTAAATCACCTAAAGTTGAGGCGTTTACAACTGTAATAGACGATTTAAATTTACAAATAGATAATAAAAACCCACTGTTTAACACACAGTTATCTGTAGATAAAATAAGCACTAATAATTATGATGTTTCAGATTTACAATTGGTAAATATTACATTAAATGACACGTTGTATTTTAGAACTGAATTTAAAGGAGGAAAAGCAAAAACTGAAGATTATAATTTATCTTTTTATCATACATTTAATAAAGACAATAAATCGGTTTTCGGAATTCAAAAATCTAATTTTACATTTAAAAATAATGAATGGCTTATAAACCCAACAAATAATCTTGAAAATAAAGTGGTTTTTGATAATGTTACAAAAACATACACTATTAGTCCTTTTTTAGTAAGTTCAAAAAATGAAAAAATAGAACTTTATGGTGTTATAAAAGATACCATTTCAAAAGAACTTCATTTTAATTTTAAAGATGTAAAACTATCAAGTATTACGCCTGAAATTGATAGTTTAAAATTAAAAGGAACTATAAACGGGACTCTTGATTACAATCAATTACAGAAAAAAATTAAACCAACTGCAAACTTATTAGTGTCTAATGTAACCATTAATAACTCTAAGCAAGGAAATTTAAAAATTGACATTGAAGGAAAAAATTCTTTAAAAAAATATGTACTAAACATTTTGTTAGAAAATGATGAAAGTGTGAGTTTATCAGCAATTGGAGAACTTAATTTTACAACAAAACAACCTACGTTAGACGTAAATGTAAACTTTGAAGCATTTAAATTAGACGCATTTAGTCCGCTGGGTGAAGATGTTTTTAACAATATTAGAGGTTTTGTATATGGAGATGTGCAATTAACAGGTCTTCTTAATAACCCAACAATGGAGGGCGATTTATTTTTAGATGAAGCAGGCTTATATTTTCCTTATATAAATGTAGATTATGATTTTGATGGAACAAGTATTATTAATTTAAAAGGTCAAAATTTTGTTTTTGAAGATGTAAATTTAAAAGACAAAGCGCATAATACTACAGCCCAATTATCAGGTACATTATCACATTCATATTTTGACAATTGGTTATTAGATTTATCATTAAACACAACTAATTTATTGGTGTTAAATACTGTTGAAGAAGAAACCTCAGTATATTATGGGACTGGTTTTATTGAAGGAAATGCAACAATAAAAGGGTTAACTGATAAGTTAATAATTGATGTTGTTGGAAAAACGAAAAAAGGTACTCGTTTTGTAATACCAATAAGCGATGTAAAAACTGTTGAAAGTTCACAATTAATCAGATTTATTAATAAAAACGAACTAGAAGAAAACGAAGAAAAAAGGAAAGCATTTATTTCTGAGAAGCTGAAAGGCTTATCATTAAATTTCAACATAGAAGTTACTAAAGATGCTGTTGTTGAAATGGTTTTAGATAAAACAACAGGTAGTTATTTACAAGGTAGCGGAACAGGTAATTTACAATTAGAATTAGATACTAAAGATAAATTTGATATGTATGGCGATTTTGTGGTTGATAATGGTATTTACAATTTTAAATACGGAGGCTTTATTAATAAACCATTTACAGTAAAAAAAGGAGGAAGTATTTCTTGGAGTGGAGATCCTTACACCGCACAGATTAATATTGATGCGGTTCATAGAGTTTCGGCAAATCCAAAATCGTTATTAGAAAATATAACTTCAAACAGGAAAATCCCCATAGATTTAATTACGCGTTTTTCAGGTGAGCTTTTTAATTCTCAAAGAGACTTTGATATTGAAATTCCAAATTCTAGTTCAACAGTAGCATCAGAGCTTGCATTTAAGTTAAATGATAACGATAAAACAAGTAAAACAAGGCATTTTGTATCTTTGTTAGCTTCAGGCGCGTTTTATAATGAAAGCGATTTAAGTGTAAATACCAATGGTTTAGTTTATGGTACAGCATCTGATTTAATTTCAAACGCTTTCGATAATATTTTTAATAAAGGAAATAATCGTTTTAAATTTAAACCAGTTTATACCGTTGGTGAAAAAAATAAAGTAAATAATTTAAATATTGACGATCAACTTTTAATAGCACTAGATTATCAGGTAAATGATAGAGTAATAATTAACGGTAAAGTAGGTGTTCCAATTAGCTCAAAAGAACAATCAAGTGTTATTGGCGAAGTAAATGTGGAGTTTTTAATGAACGAAGAAGGAACATTACGATCATCAGTTTTTAATCGTCAAAACGAAATTCAATATACTGAAGAAGAGGAAGGATATACGCAAGGTGCTGGTTTAAGTTATCAAATAGATTTTGATAATAGTAAAGAATTGTTAGAAAAAATTGGGCTAAGAAAGAAGACAGTTAAAGATACAATTAATACATTAGCACCAACTGATACACTTAAAATAAATAAGAAGTTAATAGAATTCAAAAATAAAAAAAATAAATAAAAATGAATAAACCAACTTTAGTAGTTTTAGCAGCAGGAATAGGAAGCCGTTACGGAGGATTAAAGCAATTAGATACATTTACAAAACAAGGTGATACAATCTTAGATTTTTCAATTTTTGATGCTGTACAAGCAGGTTTTGGAAAAGTGGTATTTATTATTAGAAAAAGTATTGAAGATGATTTTAAAGCTTTTTTTAATCAAAAGTTAGAAGGTAAAATAGAAGTAGAATATGTTTTTCAGGAATTAGAAAATATTCCTGATAGATTTAAAGATAATAATAGAGAAAAACCTTGGGGAACAGGTCACGCACTATTAATGGCAAAAGATGTTGTAAAAGAAAACTTCGCTGTTATTAATGCTGATGATTTTTATGGAAAAGAAGCTTTTGAAGTAATGGCAAACTCATTAAATGAAATTGATAAAAATTCAACAGATTTTAATATGATTGGCTATGTTCTAAAAAATACAATTTCTGAGTTTGGATCTGTATCAAGAGGTGAATGTCGTGTAAATGAAAAAGGTTTCTTAGCAGGATTAACTGAGCGTACTCATATTGAAAAAGTTGAAGGAGTTTTAAAGTTTAAAAATGAAAAAGAACAATTAATTCCAATTTCAGAAGAAACAATTGTTTCAATGAACTTTTTCGGATTTACACCTAAATATTTTGAAGTTTCTGCATCATTATTTGAAGAGTTTTTAGAAGAAAATTATAAAGAACCAAAAGCTGAATTTTTTATTCCGTTGGCAATAAACCATGTCATTGTAAATAATATTGCAACTATGGAAGTATTAAAATCTAACGCACGTTGGTTTGGAGTAACTTATAAACAAGATAAAGAGTATGTTACTTCTGAAATTCAAAAATTAAAAGACACAAACGTTTACCCAGTAAATTTGTGGTAAATAATTAATTATTATAAAATTAAATTTTAATTTTGTAACACGTTTTATGGGAAAAAAAATAAAAAGAATTGGTGTAATGACCTCAGGTGGTGATGCTCCTGGAATGAATGCTGCAATTAGAGCAGTTGTAAGAGCTTGTGCATATTACAATATAGAATGCATAGGTGTTTATAGAGGTTACCAAGGTTTAATTGATGGCGATTTTGAAAAATTAACATCGCGCCATGTAAGTAATATTATAAACCGTGGAGGAACAATTTTAAAATCTGCTCGTTCTACTGAGTTTAGAACTGTTGATGGTAGAGCAAAAGCATATAAAAACCTTAAAAATGCAGAAATTGATGCATTGGTTTTAATTGGTGGAGATGGTACTTTTACTGGAGGAATGATTTTTAATAAAGAACATAATTTTCCTTGTATAGGTATTCCGGGTACTATTGATAATGATATTTTTGGCACGAATTTTACTATTGGTTACGATACAGCTTTAAACACAGTTGTTGATGTAATTGATAAAATTAGAGATACGGCAAGTTCACATAACAGATTATTTTTTGTTGAAGTTATGGGGCGTGATGCAGGTTTTATTGCTTTAAATGCGGGAGTTGGTGCTGGAGCCGAAGAAATTTTAATTCCTGAAGAAAATTTAGGCTTAGATCGTTTATTAGAATCTTTAAAAAGAAGTAAAAGATCAGGAAAATCATCAAGTATTGTAGTTGTAACTGAAGGTGATAAAATTGGAAAAAGTGTATTTGAATTAGCCGATTATGTTGAAGAAAACTTACCACAATACGAGGTGAGAGTTTCAGTATTAGGTCACATGCAGCGTGGAGGTTCACCAAGTTGTTTTGATCGTGTTTTGGCAACCAGGTTAGGAGTAAAAGCAGTTGAGTTATTATTAGACGGCCAAACAAATTTAATGGTAGGTTTAGTAAATAACAAAGTTGAAACTACCGATTTGGAAAATGCAGTTAAAGAACACCACTTAATTAATAAAGAATTATTGCGCGTAAGTGATATTATGTCTATTTAACATATAAATTACCTCTAATCAAAAATACATGATTAAAATAGGGATAAACGGATTTGGAAGAATTGGCCGTATAGCTTTTAGATCAATAATTATAAGAGAAAATATTGAAGTAGTTGCTATTAACGATTTGCTTGAGGCAGATCATTTAGCATATTTATTGAAGTACGATTCTGTACATGGCAAATTTAAAGGAACTATTGAAGTAAAAGATAAAAGCTTAATAGTTAACGGAAAAACCATTCGTATTACTTCAGAAAAAAATCCTGAGAATATAAAATGGAATAAACTAGATGTTGATTTTGTTATTGAATCAACAGGGCTTTTTACCAATAAAAATGAAGCAGCACTGCATTTAAAAGGAGGCGCAAAAAAAGTAGTAATTTCAGCACCATCTAAAGATGCTCCAATGTTTGTAATGGGTGTAAATAATAAGCTACTTTCTAAAAGTGATTTAGTGTTTTCAAACGCATCGTGTACAACCAACTGTTTAGCGCCAATATTAAAAGTTTTAAATAAAAATTTTGAAATTATTGAAGGTTTAGTAACAACAGTACATTCTACAACTGGAAGTCAAAATACTGTTGATGGTCCTGATAAACAATGGAGAAGAGGAAGATCAGCTTTAAATAATATGATTCCTACTACAACAAGTGCTGGACAAGCAATTACTAAAATTATGCCTGAATTGGAAGGGAAAATACTAGCAATGGCTGTAAGAGTTCCAATTGTTGATGTTTCATTGGTAGATTTAACAGTTCGATTAAAAAAATCAACATCATACGCTGAAATAAAAAAAGCAATGAAACTTGCTTCTGAAAATGAATTAAAAGGAATATTAGGATATACTGAAGATGAAGTTGTTTCACAAGATTTTGTATCTGAATCAAGAACTTCCGTTTTTGATTCAAATGCTGGATTAGCTCTAAATAAAAATTTTTATAAAATTATTTCTTGGTATGATAATGAGTTTGGTTACGCTACTAAAATTGTAGATTTAATAGAGTATTCTACTTCACTTAAATAAATTAATTATGGAAATAGCAATTATTGCTCACGATGGTAAAAAAGCTGAAATGATTCAGTTTTTAATGGATTTTAAAGCGTTGATTTTAGCAAAGGAAATTACATTAATTTCTACTGGGACAACTGGTAAAAATGCAGAAAAATCAGGGTTTAGTGTAAAGAAATTTCTTTCAGGACCTTATGGTGGTGATGCTCAAATTGCTGCACGAGTTGCTGAAGGGAAAACAAAAATGGTTTTCTTTTTTAGAGACCCGTTAGGAATGCACCCACATGAGCCAGATATTGCCATGTTAATGCGTTTGTGTGATGTTCATGATGTGCCTTTAGCTACAAACCCAGCAACTGCAGAACTTTTAATAAAGTCGGTTTAAGTTAATTACTTTATCGCAATCATAGAAATTTCAACATTTACAAACAAAGGTAAATTTCCAACTTCAACAGTTTCGCGTGCAGGAGCAGTTTCTGTATTAAAATAGCCGCCATATACAGCGTTTATTTTTGAAAAATCGTTCATGTTTTTAACAAATATAGATGCTTTTACAACATTTTCAAATGTCATATCAGCTTCAGTTAAAACAGCTTTCATATTCTCCAATACTTGGGTTGTTTCATTTTCAATAGAGTCATTTACTAATTTTCCTGTTGCAGGGCTCAATGCAATTTGACCAGAAGTGTATAGCGTATTCCCTGCTAAAATAGCTTGGTTATAAGGCCCAATAGGTGCAGGAGCATTTTTAGTATTAATTATTTTTTTCATAATATAAATTTAGTTTAACCTTTAACTTTTCAATATTAATTTTCCCTTTTGGAGATTGGGGCTAAAATAACCGTCTGTCAGGCACTTGTCTTTTATCGTATTTTAAATCACTTAGCATAGACGATTTAACACCGATAAAGAAATAATAAGTTTGTCGAGTTCCAAAAGGTACCCAGTTAAAATTCAACTTCCAACTATCTAAATCACGAGAAAAACGTAATTGGGTGTAACTAAAACCTTTACTTTTAATATCATAACCTGAAGATACACCAACTTTCCATTTAGGAGTTAGTTCAATATCACCTGAAAACATTAATGAATTAGATGAAATTTCATTTTGTCTATTGGTGTTGAGATAGTTTAAAGAATATGCAAGACTTAAATTCCAAGGAAATGTAGCATTGTATAATTTAGCTGTTTTTGTTGTTTTTTCACCTCTTTGTTCTTCCGAATTTAAATCGTTACTATTATTTAAATCTTCACCAAAAATACCATCAGAATTATTTGCTTGTGCATTTTTTTGTTTTGAATCTTTTTTGCTTCCATCTTTGCTGCTAGCAATAGTATAATTCATTGTTAAGCCAGCGTTTGTTAATCTAAATAAACTACCATTATTATTTATATTAAAGGTGTTTATTTTTCTGCCTTCAGCAGTAATTGCGTAAGGATCTAATGTGGCATTAATGTTAAGTTTTAATTTTTTATCAAAAAAATCGGTTCCGGCAGTCATTCTTACAGGACTCCATTTTAAGGAGTCAGCAGCCATATTATAACTTGAAGAAAAATTAAGGTTATTAATTAGTGTAACTTTTTTAGGCTCAACTTCAGTAGAATCTTTTGACATTACTTTGGCTTCAAAGGTGTTATTTAGGCTAAAACTTAAACTATTTGAGAGTCCTTTACTTGGGCTTCCATAAATTCCGTTAGAAAAAGGAGAGTACTCAAGTATATCATTTTCATCTTCACTTTGTTGAACTTCTTCGTAATAAGAGCTAAAATCAGGTCTATATCCATAAGAAATACTAGGCCTCATTACGTGTCTAATTGCTTGTAATCTTCCTTTTTTGAAGTTTAGCATACCGTAAACTGTTGTTGATAAAGAAACTCCAGCTGAATATTCTCTATAAGCACTAAATTTGTTTATAGTATCTGTGGCAATTATGTTTTCTGTTGGGTTGTAGGTTTTATTAATTTTATCAAAATACCAAACTTCTTTATAATTTGCATTTGGTGATAGTGTAAAATATTTAAATACTTTCATATTTGTGCTAAATGTAGAGTTTTGTTGAATACCAGATTTAGCAGTTTCAAACATTTCTTTTTTAAAGAAAAACTCATCAGTAGTATTAATTCTATTATCTCCTTTTAAAGAATAAGTAACACCTAGTTTTTGTATTGCATTTTTCTTTGCTCCAGATTTTGGTGCAAAAGGATAAATTCTATCCATATTTAATTGCAATGAAGGCAATGTCATAGAAATGCTTTCAGTATTTGTGTTTTGAGAATGTGTTGCTGAAAGCGAGATGTTAAACGGTGTGCCAACAAACTTTTTGTAATATGAAATAGAAGAGCTTAATGTGTTGTTTAAGAATGAATTAGTGTTAAATTCATTTAATGATTCTCTATAATAAGTGCTACTTCCTAAGTTAACAGAAGCTGAAAACCTTGAGTTTGGACTTGCTTTAGTGTCTTGACTATGGCTCCATCTAATATTATAATTAGTTGTTTTGGAAAAATCGTCAAAACCTCTGATGCTATTTTTTAAATTTTCATATCTAAAACTAAAATTACCGTTAAATTTATATCTAACATTATAGCTAGATTCTGTTCTAAAACCCCAACTACCATTCGTATAAACATCTCCTAAAACTGCTAAATCAACATAATCATTTATAGCAAAATAATAACCACCGTTTTGTAAAAAATACCCTTGTTGTGCAGTATCACCCCAAGTTGGCATTATAAAGCCGGATGTGCTTCCTTTGGTTAAAGGAATATAGGCAAATGGTAAAAATAATGGAGTTGGCACATCTTGTATTACCAAATTACTTAAGCCAATTACTAATTTTTTATTGGGAACAATTTTTGCTTTATTCGTTTTAATGTAAAAATCAGGGTTTTCTTTTTCAGAAGTAGTAAATTTAATATTTCGAATAAATATGGTGGAATCGTTTTCTTTTTTTGTGACTTCACCTCTTATAAAAACACCGTCTTGTTCAGTTTTTAAACCCCAAATTTTAGCTTTTTCGGTTTTAAAATTAAAAGCAATAGAATCTTGTGTGGTTTCTTCAGCGCCTTGTTTAAAAACAGGTAATTGCGTGTAATTTCCAATGCTATCTTTAATTCCTCTTGCCCAAACTTCATTAGTGTTGTTACTAATTTCAATATATCCTGCAGTTAAATCAATATCTTTATAATGTACGTGTGCATTATTGAACAATATAATTTTATTATTTTTAATATCTTGCCTAATTAAACTATCAGCAGAATGATCAATAATGCTTTCAAGAAGTTCTAAAGGTTTTGTAATAGAATCTATAGAAGTAATATTTAAGGTGTCTTTTACTTGTGTTTTAACGGTATCTTTTACTTTAAGAGCGCTTTTTTTTATCGTGTTTTGTTTTAATTCTTGAGAATAAACAGTTAAGTTGATAAAGCTGAAAGCAACTATCAATACTATGGTAGAATATATATTTTTATAATATGTTTTAATAATGAAATTTTTTATAAAAAAACCCTTATAAATTGGGCTGATAGCATAAGTTTTTTTACATTAGCTTATAAATTAATCAACCACATAATTGATTGTTGTAAATGTATGGCTTAATATTTGAAACACACAAATTACAAATGCCAAAAATAATTAAAATAATTGATGAACTCACAACTCTTTTCTAAAATTAAAGTTACAACGAATTTAAGTTTGGTTTTCGTATTTTTAATAACCTTTCTTTCTAATAGTTATACTGCTTTTTCTCAAAAAAAAGATTTTATTGTAGTATTAGATGCTGGACACGGAGGTAAGGATCCAGGTAAAGTAGGTTATAAAAAGAGCAAGGAAAAAGAAATTGCTTTAAAAATTGTATTACAAGTTGGGAAATTATTAGAAAAACAGCAAAATATTAAAGTAGTTTATACCCGTAAAACGGATGTTTTTGTTGATTTGTGGGAACGAGGAAGAATAGCAAATAAAGCAGATGCAGATTTGTTTGTTTCAATTCATTGTAATGCTCATAGTTCACAAGCCTCCGGTTCTGAGACTTGGGTGTTAGGAACACACGCCAATCGTCAAAATTTTGAAGTAGCTAAAGCTGAGAATTCAGTAATTTTATTAGAAGATAATTACCAAAAAAACTATAAAGGTTTTGATCCAAATTCACCTGAATCGGTAATTGGATTGACCTTAATGCAAGAAGAGTATTTAGATCAAAGTATTCAGTTAGCAAGTATTATTCAAGACGGTTTTACAAACGATTTAAAACGTAAAAACAGAGGCGTAAAACAAGCTGGTTTTGTGGTGTTACACCAAACATACATGCCAAGTGTCTTAATAGAAACTGGTTTTATTACAAACAAGGCAGAGAGTACTTATTTAAACTCAAAAACAGGGCAACAAAAATTTTCTGAATCAATTTATAAAGATATTAAAAAGTATATAAATCAATTAAATTTAAATACTGTAACCACAACCGATATTGTTGAAGATAATACGGCTAAAACGAATTCAATAAAAGTAAAAAAAGAATATTCGAATATTGAATTTAAAGTTCAAATAGCAGCCGGTGCTCGTAAGCTTGCAACAAAATCATATAATTTTAATGGGTTAAAAAATGTTGAAAGAATTAAGGCTGGAAAAATTTATAGATATTATTTTGGGCGAACAAAAAGTTATGAAGAAATTAAGAAAAACCAAAAGATTGCAAAATCTAAAGGGTATCATTCAGCTTTTATAGTGGCATTTAAAAATGGAAAAAAAGTTGCAATAGCTACAATTATGGAAAAATCGTAAGAAGTTTACTTATGTACTACCAAAAATAATTAGTAATATTGCTGTCGTAAATATTGTTATTTTGAAAATTACAAGAGAAGTAAAAACAGGAATTGTTGCAGTAAGCGTTATTGCCTTATTTATATGGGGTTTTAATTTTATGAAAGGCCTAAATTTATTTGATGGCCCATCAAAAACTTATTTAACAGAATACAATAATGTCCAAGGCTTAAATACTGCAAGTGTTGTAACTATTAATGGTGTTGAAGTTGGTAAAGTAGTAAGCATTAAATTTAATAAAGAACCTGAAAAAAGAGGTCAATTAATTGTTGAATTTAGTGTTGAAACCGATTTTGAGTTTTCTAAAAAAAGTATCGCAAAAATCTATAGTGCAAGTTTAATGGGCGGAAAATCATTAGCTATTGTACCTTCTTACGAGGGCGAAATGGCAAATCCAGGTGATTTTTTACAAGGTCAAATAGAATCAGATATATTTTCTTCAGTAACTGAAAAACTAAATCCTTTACAAGCAAAAGTTGAAAATGTAATTGTAAGTGCAGATTCTTTAATGACAGGATTGACAGATATTTTAGATACTAAAAGTAGAAATAACTTAAAAAAAAGTATTTCTGAATTAAATGAAACAATCTCAAATTTTAAAAACATTTCTGAATCTGTAGATCAATTAATTTTAGATAACGAAGAAAAACTAGCAAAAACATTAGCGAGTGCTGATGTAACAATGAAAAACTTATCAAAACTTTCTGATACATTGGTAAATGCAAACCTAGGAGTTACAATTCAAAATATAGAAACAACTATTACAAGCTTAAATAAAATTTTAACAAGTGTAGAAGCTGGAAATGGAACTTTAGGTAAGCTATTGAAAGATGAAGGTATGTATAATAACTTAACAAACTCATCAAAAGAATTAGAAGAATTATTGAGAGAAATGAAATTACACCCAAAACGTTTTGTTCATTTTTCATTATTTGGAAAAAAAGATAAAGGATACATTTCAGAAGAAAATAAAAAATAGAAATATTTTTGAGTACAAGTGAAAACAATTAGAATCATCAATAAATAAAAATGTATGGATTATATTGATAACATAGCATTTGCAATTCTTTTAATTATTGGAATAGGTTTTTTTGTAAAAAACGTTAAAAAACTCACTAGAAACATACAATTAGGTAAAAACATAGATAGAGCCGATAACCCAAAAGCTCGTTGGAAAAATATGGCAATGATAGCTTTGGGGCAATCAAAAATGATAAAGCGTCCAGTTGCAGGAGTTTTACATATTATAGTGTATGTAGGTTTTATTATTGTTAATATTGAAGTTATTGAAATTATAATTGATGGGCTTTTTGGAACTCACAGAGTATTATCTTTCTTAGGTGGTTTTTATAATTTTTTAATTGCTTCGTTTGAAATTTTAGCCTTTTTGGTTTTAGCTTCCGTAATCATTTTTTGGACTAGAAGAATGATTCTAAGAATTCCTCGTTTTTGGAATAAAGAGATGGAGGGGTTTCCCAAAAATGATGCACTTTACATTTTGTATTTTGAAATGGTTTTAATGTCATTATTCTTACTAATGAATGCAACAGATGTTCATTTTCAAGGACTAAATTCAGGAAATATAATAAGTCAATTTTTAGCACCGATCTTTGAAGGTTTTAGCAATGAAAATTTGCATATTGTTGAACGCACAGCTTGGTGGATTCATATTACAGGCATTTTAGTGTTTCTAAATTATCTATATTATTCTAAACATTTACACATATTGTTAGCATTTCCAAATACCTATTACGCAAATTTAAACGCAAAAGGAAAGCTAACTAATTTAGAAGCTGTTACTAATGAAGTAAAACTAATGATGGACCCTAATGTTGATCCATTTGCAGCTGCGCCAGAAGATGAATCAACTCCTGAAAAGTTTGGAGCAAGTGATGTTACAGATTTAAACTGGGTGCAATTAATGAATGCATATACGTGCACAGAGTGTGGTAGATGTACTTCATCTTGTCCGGCAAATCAAACAGGAAAAGAATTATCACCTCGTGCAATAATGATGAAAACACGTGATAGATTAGAGGAAGTAGGTGAAAATATTAATAAAAATGGTGAATTTGTTGATGATGGAAAGCAATTATTAAATGATTATATAACACCTGAAGAAATTTGGGCTTGCACAAGTTGTAATGCTTGTGTTGAAGAATGCCCAGTAAATATAGATCCATTAGCAATTATTGTTGATATGCGTCGCTATTTAGTGATGGAACAATCAGCAGCGCCACAAGAATTAAATATGATGATGACAAACATTGAAAATAATGGAGCGCCTTGGCAATACAACCAAATGGACAGATTAAATTGGAAAGACGAATAACACAACTAAAACTATAAAAAACAAAAAACTTTAAAAATGAAAAAAGAAGATGTAGAAAAATTATTACACGAAAAAGTTGAAGCTGGATTGCATATCAGTCCTATTTTGCCTGAAGGAGTCAAAAACTATTTAATTGATATTGATGGTACAGTAACCGAAGACGTTCCTAATGAAGAGCCAGAAAGAATGGGTACGTGTAAACCTTTTCCTGATGCATTAGCAACATTAAATAAATGGTTTGATGAAGGGCATATTATTTGTTTTTTTACTTCAAGAACAGAAGAGCATAGAGAAATAACAGAATTTTGGTTAAAAAAGCATGGATTTAAATACCATAGCTTATTAATGGGGAAACCTCGTGGAGGTAATTATCATTGGATTGATAACCATTTAGTTAAGGCAACTAGATATAGAGGTAAATTTACAGATTTAGTACCAAAAGATGTAACTATTGAAGTTTTTGACGACGGTCAACACGAATAAAACAACTAAAACTTTTTAAATATGAACGTACCTACAATGGCAGAAATGATGGCGCAAGGGAAACAACCTGATGTATTATTTTGGGTTGGTTGTGCAGGAAGCTTTGATGATAGAGCAAAAAAAATCACCAAGGCATTTGTAAAAATATTAAACAAAGCAAATGTAAACTTTGCTGTTTTAGGTACTGAAGAAAGTTGTTCAGGAGATCCTGCAAAAAGAGCAGGAAACGAATTTTTATTTCAAATGCAGGCAATGGCCAATATAGAAGTGTTAAATGCATATGAAATAAAAAAAATTGTAACAGCTTGTCCACATTGCTTTAATACCATAAAAAATGAATATCCTGAATTAGGTGGTACTTATGAAGTTGTTCATCATACAGAATTGTTAAAGTCTTTATTAGATGAAGGAAAAATCACCATAGAAGGCGGTAAGTTTAGTGGTAAAAAAATCACTTTTCATGACCCTTGTTATTTAGGTCGTGCCAATGATATTTATGAAGCGCCTCGTGAATTAATTCAAAAATTAGATGTTGAATTGGTTGAAATGAAACGCTGTAAAACAAATGGATTATGTTGTGGTGCTGGTGGAGCTCAAATGTTTAAAGATGCTGAAAAAGGAGATAAAGAAATTAATATTGAGCGTACTGAAGATGCAATAGAGATTCAGCCAGATATTATTGCAACAGGCTGTCCATTTTGTAATACAATGATGACAGATGGTGTAAAAGCGACTAATAAAGAAAGTGAAATTGAAGTATTAGACATTGCAGAGCTTATTGCAAACGCAGACGATTTATAGTTTAATTTAATAACTATTTTTCTTTTAGATTCATTTTATTGATATATGATTAAACATTACATTAATGCTGCTCGTTTAAGAACGTTACCACTATCAGTCTCGGGAATTATTGTTGGGAGTTTTATAGCAGCTTCTCATGGGGTTTTTAATTGGGGAATTTGCGTTTTAGCAATATTAACAACAGTTGGGTTTCAAATTATTTCAAACTTTGCAAATGATTATGGTGATGGTGTAAAAGGAACCGATAATAATGATAGAGTAGGGCCAGCAAGAGCTTTACAGAGTGGAGTTATAACTCCTAAGCAAATGCTAAAAGCAATTAAAATAGCAATAGCTATCACATTCATAGTTGCAACATTACTTATTTATAAAGCATTTGGAAAAGATGATTTTCTTAATTTAAGTATTTTCTTTTTTTTAGGAGTGCTAAGTATTGCTGCTGCTATTAAATATACGATGGGAAAAAGGGCCTATGGTTATAGTGGTTTTGGAGATTTATTTGTGCTGTTGTTTTTTGGATTATTAAGCGTTTGTGGAAGTTATTATTTATTTGCAAAACAATTAGAATTCACTATTTTTTTACCAGCATTTTCAGTTGGGTTTTTAAGTGTTGCTGTTTTAAACTTGAATAATATGAGAGATTTAGAATCAGATATAAAGGCTAATAAAAATACATTTGTTGTTAAAATAGGAAGTGAATTTGCTAAATATTATCATTATTACTTGTTAATTTCTTCATTTTTAGTTGCTTTATTGTATAATACAATTCATTTTAAATCCATATATCAATTTTTGTTTATTTTAGCATACATCCCTATTGCCAAGCATTTTGTAGTAGTTTTCAAGAATAAAATTCCAAAGTTATTAGACCCTGAATTAAAAAAAATAGCGTTAAGTACATTTTTATTTTCAATATTATTTGGAATTGGCTTACTTTTGGCAAAATAATTCTGATAAATGTCATTTATAAATTAAAAATAAAAGATATCTTTGTCTTTTATTTTAGCAAGGTTAATGAAAAATCAATTTTTAGGTATATTTTTTTATCTTCTTTATTTATTGGCAATGGTTCGTCCGTTGGTGCCAATTATAGAGTACCATGCTAATTATGAGTACATAGCTACTGTACTTTGTGAAAATAGAGATAAACCTTATTTAGAATGTAATGGAAAATGTTATTTGGAAAAGCAACTAAAAAAGAATAGCCATAACAATCACGATCATAAATCTACAGTTCCTCAAATAGATTTTGAGAAATACCCAGTTTCTCCTTTAGGTCAATTTACATATAAATTTAAAAAGGCTAAAGAACTTAGTTTTGAGCAACAATTTGTTTACAATCAAACTACACAAGAATATCATATCTCTTTATTAAAGCCGCCACAGGCTTAAGTATTCGTATTATTTTTTAAGCTAATGTATTATTATTTTATCAATGTAAATTTTTGAAGCATTGATGAAGTTTGTAATAACATGCTGTTTATTTAGGATCTCTAATTTATATTTTATGTAATTAGATTTTAAATGAAACTAAAATAATATCCTTTTTTTTAAATTTAAAATGAAGATAGATTTCATTCTAAATCTCAACTAACTAATTTAATATAATACATTATTTAATAATGTATTAACACTAACTATAAAATTACACACATGAAATTAATTAAATACTTTTTACCAGTAGTAATAGCAATTGTACTTATATCTTGTTCAAATAATGATGATGATATTGTAACGGTTAATGAAATTGAAGACCTTTTAAAAGTGCAAGAAATTTCTAACGAGAATCATACTATTGAAGTTTTTACTAAAAGCGGATCTCTTGTACAGGGTTTTAACAATATTACAATTAGAATTAAAGATATACAAACATTAGAATTTGTTGAGAATGCATCAATTACTTGGAAACCAATGATGCATATGATGGCAATGATGCATACTTGTCCAAAATCTGCACTTGTAAAAGTAGCAGGAAAAGAAACTGTTTATAACGGGTTTATTATTTTTCAAATGCCTGAAAATGAAACAGAAGGATGGGACTTAACATTTAATTACACCATAAATGGAGTTGATTATGAAGTTGTTGACAACATAAGTGTACCACAAGCTCCAAAAAGAACAGTAACTACATTTACAGGAACTGATGATGTTAAATATATTTTAGCTTTAATTGATCCACAAAGTCCAGAAGTAAAAATTAATGATATGGTTGTTGGTTTATATAAAATGGAAAATATGATGAGTTTTCCAGCTGTTGAAAATTACAAGATAAGCTTAGATCCTCGTATGCCAAGTATGGGAAACCACTCTTCACCAAATAATGAAAATTTAGTATACAATGCAATTTCTAAATTATATGCAGGTAAACTATCTTTAACTATGACAGGATATTGGAAGTTAAATTTAATGTTAATGAATCAAAATGATGAAATTTTAAAAGGCGAAGCTGTAACTGAAGAAAATGAGGCAAGTAGCTTATTTTTAGAATTAGAGTTTTAAACAGTATAAAGTTATAAATCCGCCTTTGAAAGAAGGCGGTAATAGTTGTTTAGTATGGATAAATTAAAAATCAGTTTTATTGTTTCGTTGTTGTTTACTTCAACTGTTTTTTCTCAAAAAACAGTTAATGATACTACAAAAATCATAAAATTAAATGAAGTAATTATTATAAATAGAGAAACATTAAATAATAAAAAACAGGTAAAACCACTAGCTTCAATAGATGAATATTTAGAAAAATCAAATAAAGTTACTATGATTAAACGTGGTAATTATGCTTGGGAACCTGCAATAAATAATATGGTAAGTGATAGAATATCTGTAACCATTGATGGAATGCAAATATTTGGAGCTTGTACAGATAAAATGGATCCAATTACTTCTTATGTTGATGTTTCAAATTTATCAGAAGTTCATGTTAAATCAGGACAGCAAGGGTCTGAAAATGGATCAACAATTGGTGGGGGAATAGATTTAAAATTACAAAAAAGTAATTTAGATACCAATTTGTTTAATATTGGTTTTGATACAGGTTATGAAACAAATGGAAATGCAAAAATAATAAGTTCAGAAATCAATTTTTCCAATAAAAAATATTTTGTAAATGCTGACGCTATTTATAGAAATTCAGGTAATTATAGTGCTGGTGGAAATGAAGAAATTCTGTATTCTCAATACGAAAAATATAATTTTTCAACAGTTGCGGGAATTAAAGTTAGTGAACAAGGAACCGTAGTTGGTAGTATTATTTTTGATGAAGCGACTGATATTGGCTATCCCGCTTTAACTATGGATGTTTCCTTGGCAAAAGCATTAATCACTTCAATAAGCTATCAACATAAAAATAAAAATTCATCACTTAGTGAATGGGAAACAAAATTATATTTTAACGCGGTTACGCATGTAATGGATGATACAAAACGAATAAATGTACCTATTCATATGGATATGCCCGGTTGGAGTGATACTTACGGGTTTTATTCAAAATTTAAAATCAAAAAAGCAAAACACAACTTCTTGTTTAACGCAAATGCGTATTATAATAAATCATTGGCTGAAATGACTATGTACCCTAATGATCCAGAAGAAAATGTGATGTTTATGCTAACTTGGCCTGATGTGAGAACATTGTATTCAGGTGTTTATGGTGAAGATAATTTAGTGCTAAATAGCAATAGTAAATTAAAAGTTACTACAAGAATAGGGTTTCAAAATGAAACAATATCAAACGAATTTGGTTTAAATAGTTTGAAAATATTTTATCCAAACATGGATGATAATCAGTCTAGAATTTTAGTGAATATTTCTTCTCAATATGAATATGTTAAAGACAAGTTTCAATTTTTAGGAAGTGTTGGGTATGGAGAAAGAGCACCTTCAGTAACTGAAGCATATGGTTTTTATTTATTTAATAGTTTTGATAATTATGATTATATAGGAAATCCATATTTAATAAATGAAAAATCAATTGAGTTAAATGCAGCAGTTAATTATTCAAGCACAAAATTAAAAATAGGATTGGAAGCTTCTTATTTTCATATTTCAAATTATATTATTGGTGAATTTGATGCAAATATTGACAGAATGACAATTGGAGCTGATGGAGTGAAAATATATAAAGCGTTAGATTATGCGACTATTTTAAATACAAATTTCAGTACAGAATATCATTTTTCGAAATTATTATTGATGAATGCTTCTTTAGGATATAGCATAGGTAAAGATCAAAATAGCAATAATTTACCATTGATAAGTCCGCTTAATTATAAATTTGGATTGCACTTTAAAAAAGATTTATTTGACGCGGAATTTGGACTTTCAGGAGCTGCAAAGCAGCGTAATTTTAGCCGTAATTATGGAGAGGATGAAACAGATTCTTATCTAATTTTTAATACAAAGATGTCTTATAGTTTTCAGAACGGGAGTGATAAAATTTTAATTAAATCGGGTGTTGAAAATATTTTCGACACTTATTATTCTACTTACGCAGATTGGAAAAATATACCAAGAATGGGTAGAAATATTTTTGTTAACATATCATATGTAATAAAATAGAAAAAAATGTAAGTATATAATCTAGGAGTAGATTATACTTATTTGTTTGTTAGTTTGTTAACCGCGGAAATTAAATTTTCGCGGTTTTTGTATGAATTAAATTTAGTAAATTGCAGTAAACCAACTAATATATCAGTAAAATGAAAATAACTTATTTAGGGCACTCAAGTTTAAGTATTGAGACAAAAGATAAAACCTTATTAATAGATCCTTTTATTTCAGGAAACGAATTAGCTAAACACATTGATATTAATAAATTACAAGCTGACTATATTCTAATTACACATGCACACCAAGACCATATTTTAGATGTAGAAGCAATTGCTAAAAGAACAGGAGCTAAAATTATATCGAATTATGAAATAGTAGTACATTTTGAAGCAAAAGGGATTAAAGGGCACCCAATGAATCACGGAGGTAAATGGAATTTTGATTTTGGAACTGTGCATTATACCAACGCAATTCATTCTAGTTCTTTTCCTGATGGAAGTTATGGAGGGCAACCTGGTGGTTTTGTAATTGAAACTGGCAATCATAGATTGTTTATTGCAGGAGACACGGCTTTATCTTATGATATGAAGTTAATTCCTGAAGTAATTGGAGAATTAGATTTAGCTATTTTACCTGTTGGTGATAATTTTACTATGGGAATAGACGAAGCTATAAAAGCAAGTACATTTTTAAATTGCAATAAGGTGTTAGGTTATCATTTTGATACATTTGAATATGTGAAAATTAACCATAAAGAAGCATTTAATAAGTTTTCTAAAGCGAAAAAAGAGTTGATTTTATTACAAATTGGAGAAAATTTAAAGTTGTAATTAATAATAAAAAAGGATTAAGAAATGTTTCAATATAGATTAAAAATAATTTAAGTTAATTTTTTATTTAAATTATAGATGCTTGATTTAATTATGGTTATCTAAAATTTTCTATTCTTTTATATTAAAAAATAATAATTTATTAACAATTAATAAAATTAATTAAGTTATTTTTGCGCTTTGCTAGAAAAAATAAAAGTAATGTTTTGTGTTAAAAAAGTAATAAAATGTTAATTTCAAGCAATAAACAGTAAGTTTTTATAAAAAAATGTTATAATAATAAATATTTATCGTACTTTTATTATTATATTACAAGAACCCCGAAATGACAAATAGAATATTTAATAATATTTTCTCATTTTCTAAATATGTAATAACCCCACTATTATCTATTTTTAAAACCTCTCAATACTATCAATATAGATTAGTACCTGTTAGTTTGTGTAATTCTAAAAAACGAATTATATGAGCAATGAATCATTAAATAATAATACTGAAGAAACTCTTGATATTAAAGAAATTCTTTTAGAGTATGTACAATATTGGAAATGGATTGTTTTATCAGTTTTTATTGCAGTACTTTCTGCATATGTATATATTAAATTCCTTAAGCATAGATATAAAGTTGAGACAACAATCTTAATTAAAAACAATAACAAAAATTCTGCAAGTAGTGAATATGCTCTTTTTGAAGATTTAGGATTGAAACCTACAAACGCGAATTTTATTGAAGACGAAATTCAAATTATTAGGTCTTTCCCAATAATTACACAAGTTGTAAAAAACAACAAATTAAATACTAGATATTATTCAGTTGGTAAAATAAGAGAAGTTGAGTTGTATAACCAAATTCCGGTTAGGTTAAACTTTAAAAATACTTCTGATTTATCTTTTGGAATTTCTATTAAAATTTTGTCTGAAAATAATTTTGAATTATTTGATAGAGATAAGTTGGTTAACACATTTAGTTTTGATGAAGAGATTGAATTAAATGGCGTAGTTTTTCAAATTAATGTTGAAAATAAACTCTTGATAAAAAATTATAGAGGAATTCATTTAAAAATTACCAACTCTTATGTTAGCTCTGAAGTAGGTAGAGTAATAGGTTCATTGCAGGTTGCAAAAATGGGTAAACAATCTAATGGGTTAACTTTGACAATGACTACTGAAAATACAGCAAGAGCCATTGTTATTTTAAATGCCATAGTTGATGAATATAATAAAGAAGGTATAAGTGATAGTAATTTGATGGCTACAAATACTGCTAAATTTATAGAAGATAGACTTGAAAAAATTAATGATGAACTTTCAACTGTTGAAAATGAAGTTGAATATTATAAAAAAACGAACAAAATAACAGATATTGAAACACAAGCTGGTATGTTTTTGCAAACTGGTAATAAAAATGATAGTGAGATTGCAGAATTATCAACACAAATTCAGTTGATAGAATTTATGCAAGATTTTGTTAATAGAGACGATTATGAGTTAATGCCTACTAAAATAGGCATACAAGATAGTAACATAGAAGCAGGTGTATTACAGTATAATGAATTTGTACTTAGGCGTAAAAAGATTTCAAATAGCGCAAGTGAAATTAACCCAATTGTGGTTGATTTAACAAATAAAATTGAAGCTATGAAGCAAAATTTAAAAAATAGCTTAATTAATTTTAAATCTGCTTTAAACATAAGACTTAGAAATTTGCAATCTAAAGATTTTTTAATTCAGTCTAGTTTAACAAAAATTCCAAAAAAAGAAAAAGAATATAGATCTATTGAGCGCCAACAACAAATTAAGGAATCATTATATTTATACTTATTGCAAAAGCGAGAAGAAAATGCAATTTCATTAGTTGCAACTGTACCAAATGCAAAAATAATTAATAAAGCATTTTCTCACGGTAGTCCAATTTACCCTAAAACTAAAATTATATATTTAGGTTCATTGTTATTGGGATTAATTATTCCAGTAGGATTCATATTTTTAGGTACTGTTTTAGATTCAAAAATTCACAGTAGTAGAGACGTAGAAAAAGTATTGAATATTCCAATTTTAGGAGAAATTGTAAAATCAAGTGAACCAGAAAGGTATTTAGTAGCTTCAAAAGATTTTTCAGGAACTGCAGAATCTTTTAGAATGTTAGATGCTAATTTAGAGTTTATGCTTTCTAAAAAAAATGGTGAGAATAGAACAATCTTAGTTACAAGTTCTATTAGTGGTGAAGGTAAATCGTTTATAGCTTTAAATTATGCTAGAACTTTGGCTTTTTCAGGAAAGAAAGTGTTATTAGTAGGAATGGATTTAAGAGCTCCAAAATTATTAAGTTATTTAGGACTTAAAGCTAAATATGGAGTTTCTGAATATGTAAAAAATACAGAGTTAGAATTAAAAGATGTGATAGTTAATTCTAAAGAATTAATGAGTCTAGATGTAATAGGAGCAGGTAAAACACCAAGAAATCCTTCAAATTATATTAGAAGTAGTAGAATTGAAGAGCTATTTGAAAAAGCTGAAGAATTGTATGATTATATAATTATTGATTCTGCTCCAATAGGTAATTTAACAGATTCATTATTATTAAACAAATATGCCAGAACTTGTTTATATGTGTTAAGAGCTGATTATTTAGATAAAAATTTCTTACACATGCCAAAAAAATTATTTGATGAAAATAGATTTGATAATTTTGCTTTGGTAGTAAATGATGTAGATTATTCTAAAAATTATTATTATAAATACTACGGTTATAATTATTCCTCAGGTAATGAGAAAAAAAGTTGGTTAGAAAGGGTAATTTAATACTTGTATAAATCTATTTATTTTTCTTTAACCATTCTTTTCTTAAATCATCAGACAATATTCCAGACCCATCGTGTTTCCAACCAGGAGGCTTAATAAAGTATTTTAATTTATTTATAAATTTAGTTTTTGCAGAAATAGCATCTTTAAAAACAGCAATCCATTCGTGAAATGCAATTTTAATAGGGTTATAAGTAGTTATATTTGAAGTTAAGCCATAAATTACTTTTTCTTCTTTTAATTCTGCTTGAAAAGTTCCAAATAGTTTATCCCATATAATAAGAATACCAGCGT
>NZ_WTAR01000135.1 GCF_013139515.1 Lutibacter sp. | reverse complement strand
CACTCCCGAAAGAACTGGATTTTGAATCCAGCGCGTCTACCAGTTCCGCCATCGAGGCAAATTCTAATTGGAATGCAAATTTAATAATATTTTTTATCTAAATCATAAAAACTTAACTAAGTTATACGGTAACCTATTTAAATAATTTTAAATTTGTACCCAACAAACAACAACACATAAAAAAATCAACTAATTAACACAACTAAAAAATGGAGAGCCATCAACTAGAACCCAAAATTTTTGCTTGTACGCAAAGTACAGAATTAGCTAAAAACATTGCCAAGCACTACGGTGCAAACCTTGGAAATGTTAAAATCTCTAAATTTAGTGATGGTGAATTTCAGCCAGCCTTTGTAGATTCTGTTAGAGGAAGACGTGTTTTTATTATAGGGTCAACATTTCCTACTGCTGATAATTTAATGGAAATGCTGCTAATGTTAGATGCTGCTAAAAGAGCTTCAGCTCGTCATATTACCGCAGTAATTCCTTATTTTGGTTGGGCAAGACAAGACCGTAAAGATCAGCCGAGAGTTGCTATTGGTGCAAAATTAGTTGCCAACCTAATTCAAACAGCAGGAGCTACAAGGATTATGACGATGGATTTACACGCAGATCAAATTCAAGGGTTTTTTGAAAAACCTGTAGATCACTTATATGCGTCAACTATCTTTTTACCATATATTAATGAGTTAAAGTTAGAAAACTTAACAATAGCCTCACCAGATATGGGAGGGTCAAAACGTGCGTATGCATATTCTAAATTTTTAGAAAGTGAGGTTGTAATTTGTTACAAACAACGTATAAAAGCAAACGTAATATCTACTATGGAGTTAATTGGTGAAGTAAAAGGCCGCCATGTAATTTTAGTAGATGACATGATTGATACCGGAGGAACTCTTGCTAAAGCTGCAGATTTAATGATGGAAAAAGGAGCTTTAAGTGTACGTGCAATATGTACACATCCAATACTTTCAGGTGAAGCTTATAAACGTATTGAAAATTCTAAATTATTAGAACTAATAGTTTCTGATACAATTCCTTTAAAAAGAAAGAGTTCTAAGATAAAAGTTGTAACTTGCGCGCCTTTGTTTGCTGATGTAATGCATAAAGTGCAAGACAATACATCAATAAGCGGACAATTTTTAATGTAAATAATTAAATATATAAATAAATGCAATCAATTACAATCAAAGGATCTCAAAGAGAAAGCGTAGGTAAAGTAGCAACTAAAGCCTTACGTAATGCTGGAAAGGTACCTTGCGTATTATACGGAGGGGATAAACCATTACACTTTTCAGCGGATGAAGTTTCATTCAAAAAATTAGTGTACACAGCAAACGTTTATACTGCAACGATTGAATTAGAAGGAACAACGGTAAATGCAATTTTACAAGACATTCAATTTCACCCAGTAAGTGACAAAATTTTACACATTGATTTTTACCAATTATTTGATGATAAAGAGGTAACTATGAATATTCCTGTAAGGTTAGTTGGAACATCTCCAGGTGTAATTAATGGTGGTTCTTTAAGTTTTGCAAAACGTAAATTAAGCGTTAGAGCATTACCATCTGATTTACCAGATTTTATTAATGCTGATATTTCTACACTAAAAATTGGAAACAAAGTAATTGTTTCTGAAATAGCAAGTGATAAATTTAGTGTTTTACATCCAGAAAACACAGTTGTTGTTCAAGTTAGAACTGCACGTGCTGCTATTGTAGAAGATGAAGAAGAAGAAGGTGAAGAAGGTGAAGAAGGAGCTACAGAAGCTAGTGAAGAAGCTGCTGCAGAATAATTCATTCTTATATAAAACAATAAAAGCGTTGCATTTTGCAACGCTTTTTCTTTTTAGTACTTTTGCTAGATGCAATTATTTAGGTTTATTAAACTACTATTTAAATCAAATATAAAAACATCAACTAATACTTCTATGAAAAAAATCTTAATTGTTGGTTTAGGAAATATTGGTTCAACATACAATAATACACGTCATAATATTGGCTTCAATATTTTAGATGAAATAGCGTCAAAAGAAGCTGTTAACTTTGAAAGTGAAAAATTAGGTAGTATTGCTAAATTTAGGTTTAAAGGAAGAACTTTTGTTTTATTAAAACCTTCAACTTATATGAATTTAAGTGGGAAATCTGTAAAATACTGGCTTACAAAAGAAAAAATTCCTATTGAAAATTTATTAGTTATTTGTGATGATTTAAATCTGCCTTTTGGCGCTATTAGAGTAAAAGCAAAAGGAAGCGATGGAGGCCATAACGGATTAAAAGACATAAACGCTGTTTTACAAACTCAACAATATGCGCGATTTAGATTTGGTGTTGGCTCTGAGTTTTCAAAAGGTCGACAATCAGATTTCGTTCTTGGAGAATGGGATTTAGAAGAAAATAAATTATTACCCGAACGATTAGAAGTTGCAAGTAAACTAATAAAATCGTTTGGCACTGCAGGCTTAAATAACACCATGAATACTTTTAATGGAACCTAATTTTATTGAATCATTGAATTGAGAGTCACTGTTTAAAACCCTTACTCAGGATAGATTTAGACTAACTTTGGTCTAAAGCATGCCATTCAGCACTTGAAGTTCCTGTTTCTTGTAGTTTTAATGAATGTAATTGAATAGTTTTAGGTAAACGATTTTTAATTTTTTCAGCAAAGTCAATTAACATCATTTCGCTTGTTGGTTGATAGCCAACTAAAATAACACTATGCCCTCTTTTTTCTAGTTCGTTTGCTAGCTCAATATGTGGTGTGTTTTTATTAAATACAGTTGAGTGATCAAATTCATCAACAATTTCTGAAGCAACTATTTTTTTTAAATCCCCAAAATCTATCACCATCCCAAATTTAACATTTTTAGTATCACTAATTGGAGTACCAATTACTGTAACAGAAAGTTTGTAACTGTGACCGTGTACATTTTTACATTTCCCATCATATCCATACAATGCGTGTCCTGTTTCAAAATGAAATTGTTTTGTGATTCTAATATTGCTCATTTCTTATTTTCTAAATTAATCGTCTAAATCTTTTCTATTTTTAGCTTTGTAATACACAAAATATGCTACCAAAACCAACAACACAAAAGGCAAGTAAGTTCCTATTATAACACCTGTTTCATAACTGCTATCTGGTGCGTTATTCATTTTTTCTTCAACATTTATTTGTTGTAAAATAGCTATAAAAGTTGCTAACATCTGTTATTTTTTAAATTTTTGTAATGCCTTTTTGGTGAAATCGGACAAGACTAATCTTCCGCTAATTTCTGCTTTATCACCTAATAAGCTTGTCCAATTATCAGTACCTTTCCAAAAGGCTTTTTTCATTTCTTTTAAAGCTTCAATATTATATTTTGAAAGATTATTTGCTAAAATTTCAACTTCTAAATCTAGCTCTTTAATTGTCTCAAAAACTTTTGAATACAAGCCTTTTTCTTTCGCCCAATAGGCACTTTGCCAATTGGTAGCATCAATTGTTAATTCGCTTAAAGCAGCTAAACCAATTTTTCTTCTAACTGCTGGTTCAATAACAAAAGGTCCAATACCAATTGTAAATTCAGATAGTTTTATAGAAGCTTGTTCTGTTGCTAAACAATAATCACAAGCCGCAGCTAAACCAACTCCACCTCCAACAGCTTTTCCTTGTACACGCCCAATAATAATTTTTGAACAATTTCTCATAGCATTAATTACATTGGCAAAACCTAAAAAAAATTGTTTTCCTTCTTCAAAAGTTGAAACTTCTACCAATTCATTAAATGATGCGCCAGCACAAAAAGCTTTTTCTTGCTCGCTTTTTAATACAATTACATGAACATCATTATTATTGCTTAATTCATTTAAAGAAGCTGTTAATCTACTTAATAACTCACTTGGAAAGGAATTACTAGCTGGATGGCTAAATTCTACTGTAGCAATATTATTTTGAATATGTGTGTATAAACTTCCGTTGCTCATATTGCGCAAAGTTACGCGTTTTTGTGTAAATACTTCTGTCTAAATTTTACGACTAAAATTCCAGCTCTTAACAACATCCAAACTGTAAAAGCTATCCAAATTGCGTATAATTTTAAATTGTAATAATCACCTATTAAAAGTGCTGGTATAAACCCTAAAAAAGTAGCCAAAAGCAGTAAATTTCTTAAAGTAACTGCTTCAGCAAGACCTTTAAAAATTCCATCAAAAACAAAAGCTACGGCGTTTATAGGTTGCATTATTAATACGATCCAAAAAATACTATAAAATGAATTTAAAACTGCTGTATCTTGAGAAAAAAGTCTTCCGATAGGATAGTAAAAAATAGCACAAACAACACTCAAAATTACCGAAATTAATATTGAATACCTACTCAGTTTTGTGCTTAATTTCCACATTTTTTTATAATTCTTTTCACCTAATAACTTCCCTGAAACTATATTCCCAACACTCGCATAGCCATCAATAAAAAAGGCGAAAAACAACCAAATTTGAAAAGCAATAGTTTGTGCTGCAATATAAGTATCGCCATATTTTGTAGCATATGAATTTGCTAAATACAATGCAACATTTAAAGCTAATGCTCTAATAATTAAATTAAAACTAATTGCTAGTAAATTTTTAATTTCTTTATTAAAAGGGAACGTTATTTTTAGACTAAAAGGTGTTTTCTTTACTATTAAAAGGAATGCTAAAATTGCCATTACTGCTTGCGAAATAACACTCGCCCAAGCAGCTCCTTTCACATTCATTGGTTCAATAAATCCATCAATTCCATAAACCAAGACGAAATCTAACCCTATATTTAAAACTGCTCCAACAATACTAATTATCATGGGCCAAAACGTATTTTGCAACCCTCTAAAAAGTCCAAATGCAGAAAACACGAATAGTGTTAACGGAAAGCCAATCGCCCGAATTTTAAAATATTCAACCGAGTAATTTAAAATAAGTCCTTCAGCATTATAGAGCTCAAATATTTCATTTGCAAAAAATAAGGTTACGCTATAAATTATAATACTTAAAAATATATTGATAGCAATAATTTGTGCTGGTAATGTGGCTATTTCATCTAATTTTTTAGCGCCTAAATATTTAGCAACCGTTGCCGAAATAGCTGAACGTGTTTGCGCTAAAATCCAAACTAACGCCGAAATAAATGAACCTGCAATACCTACGGCAGCTAGCGCTTCGGTTGGATTTACTTTTATATTTCCAACAATTGCAGTATCAGTAATTGAAAGTAACGGTTCTGCAATACCAGCTATTATTGCAGGTATTGCTAATTTATTAATTCCTTTAAAAGTAATGTTAGATTCTTTATACATTTAAAACTTTTTCGTAACAGTAAAACGGATATTCACTTTGGTTTGGAAAATAAATATTTTCTAATTTCGTGTAATTACGTTTTTCATAAAATAACTGATTTCTTTTATTTTGACTAAAAGTATCTAATCTAATTGAACTATATTTCTTGTTTGAAGCATAATTTTCTGCAAAATCCATTAATTTTTGAGCGCATTTCTTTCCTTGATAGGCTGGAAGTACAGCTAAACGATGAATATATATGTTATTTACATTTTTTGTTAACCATTTTACATTTAAGTATTCTTTATCTTCAACTTTTGTTAAAACAATAATTCCAACAATAGTTTCATGTACTTCTAATTTCCAAATTTGCTGAAGCTCAATATCTTTTTTTAAAACCTTATTTGATGGATACTTTTCATTCCACTGAAAAATTCCATTTGCAATCATGTGTTCTGCACAACTTTTTGTTAACGAATATATGTGCTCTAAATCTGATATTGAAGCTTTACTAATCATTTTATTTTTGAAGAATAAAACCGATACTCTTTTTCACTACTTTTTCTAAATGAAAAGGCATTTTTGAATTATTCCAAGGCTGTGTACAACCCAAAGGATGATTCATTCCATCTACAAAAACTAATTCACTTTTAGGATTCCAAGTATGCATATTTTTTGCTTCAACAGGTAAAACAACCTCATCATTTTCACCATGAATAATTAAGTGTTTACTCGTCAATTTCTGTACAGCATTTTTTATAGTCAATCGCTCCTCATTGTCTTTAAAATTTTGATAAAATTGATATAGATGAGGCATTTTTTGAAGCGTTCTACCATTTAATATATAAGAAACCCCTTGTTTTTTCCAACCTTCTAATTGTTCTCCTTTTGGTAAACGAATACCATAATCTGAAACCCCAGCCCAAGAGATAACGTTGGTTATTTTTTTATTTTCTGAAGCTTTAATTGTAACTATTCCACCACCTCTTGAATGTCCAATTAACGTACTATTTTCTATGTCAATTTCATTTTTAAAATCATAATTAGATGTAATCCAATTAATAATATCTTCTAAATCGTTTAACTCTTTTATAAAGTTATTTTCACCAAAAGCTTCTAAATCCGGGAAATCAATCGGGTTTTCTAAAGTGCCTCCATTATGGGAAAAATTAAATTTCAAAAAAAATAGATTTGCGTTTGCAAACTCTTCAGCCGCAATATTCCAAGCACCCCAATCTTTATAACCTTTATAACCGTGGCAAAATATGACTAAAGGTTTTTTGGTGTTGTTTTGTTTGTAAAATAAATCTGTGACTATTGGTTTGGCATGGTGTGAACTTTTTACAGTTATGTTTCTGGTTATATGCATATATGCTATTTAAAATGGTAAATCTTTATTTTCTTTAAAAGGAATTTCTGGGTTTAATATTTCACTAATTAAATTCTTTATTTCAGACATGAAATTTTTCATTCTTTCTTCAGTTACATCATAATCTGTTCCTCTAAATTTATCTGAAAAATTCATTTTTAAAAATCCTGAATTTAAATTTTTAAATGAAATAACGCCACTTTGTAATTGAGAAATTGGTATTGTTATTTTTGAAGTATATAAGTAAGAATACAGCATTACTTGCATTGCTTTTGTGTATTTATAATTTTCACTAATTACACTAAAGTCATTCATTTTTAACTGCCCAGCTTCAACTTTTCCTGTTTTGTAATCTATAATTCTTGTAACTCCTTCTAATTCATCAATTCTATCAACAATTCCGTGTATTCTTATAGGGAAATCAATTCCATCAATGTTAATTTCTGCATTTAATTCATCCTCTAAAGCAATAATTTTTAATTGTTTGTTTTGATTTAACAACCCCAGTTCTTGCTTTAAAAATCTGTTAATATGATTTTTACTTACTTCAAAAATTAACTTGTTTTTACCCGTTTCAATATTTCCTTTTAAGTAGTGCTTTTGAAAATATTTCTTTAGCAATGTATTGCGCTTTTTTTGCATTTCAGAAATATGCTCTTTCTTTAGAAACTTACCTAAATAAGGCTTGTACATTTCTTCAAGTACGTCATGAATAACAGAACCCATTGTGTTAGCGGCAATAGTTTCTTCAACTTCATTATCGTCTTTAATTCCTAATACTTTTTGTTCGTAAAAACTAATTGGATTATAGATATAGTTTGATAATGCCGAAGGTGAAATTCCTTTTGTAAAAACCACTTTTAGCTTTTCAACAACTTCTGAAGTTTTTTCAATTTGAAGTAAAGAAGTTTCAGAATGCTGAACTTTTGGACTAATAATGGTTTTCGTAATGTTAGGGTTATTAATTTCAAGTTGCGTTAAAAAACGACTTTTTTCACCTGATCCATAACCATCACTTTCTGTATTATAAATTAGATATATGTTTTTAGCTCGTAGCAATAATCGTTGAAAATGATATGAAAAAATGGAATCCTTTTCTTGATATGTTGGCAAGCCAAAATGTTTTTTCACATCAAAAGGAATAAATGAAAAGTCAGTTTTCCCTGCTGGTAAAATTCCTTCATTTACTGAGGTTATTATTACTGTTTCAAAATCTAATGCTCTAGTTTCTAACATTCCCATTAATTGCAATCCTTGCAATGGTTCTCCTTGAAAAGACAATTTTTCGTTTTGTAAAATTTGAGTATAAAATAATTTAAGTGTTTTTAAATCTTTTATATGATTGTATGTTGAATTTAATGTTTCTAGTTGTTGAAAAATAGTATAAAAACGAAATAAATATTCTTTTTCAACTCCAACAACAAATTCTTTAAGTTCGTTTATCAAGCTACTACATTTCCCAATTATAACATTCATATTGGTTGATAATTCAAACAATGAAAAGAACATTGAAAGTTTATCAACCTCAACAATTGAAATACAATTTTTTAATGTTTTTACATCTAAAAAAATACTGTTCTCTGTTTTTATTTTATCATTAATTTTTTGAAGAGACTCACCATGCAATTTATTTAAAAAAGGGTTGTTTAAGATGTTTAACACGTCTTTATAATAGAATTCGCATTCCTTTTCTTTATTAAATTTTTGTTGATTTAAATGCAGTTTAAACAACATGTCAAATAAACTCGCTATTGGAATATCTTTTAAAGAATAACCCATAGTAATGTTTATATTTTTAACATTGTTTGGAAGTGAATTTAGAGTAAGGTTTAGTAAATTTTCATCGGCCAACACCAACGCTGTTTTATTAAAATCATCTAATTTAGAAATTAATTCCCCTGCATATTTTATTTGAGTATTATTTTTTGGTGCTCCAATTAAATGTATATTTTTTATTGATGAATTTGTAGTATTAGCCCATAAAAATGGATTTTTTTGGTAATACGCCCATTCACTTTTATACTTTCTTAAAAAAGTACCTGCTTCATTTGATTTATTTAAAATTTCTTCATTCGCATCCCAATAAATTGAGGCAATATTGTTATTTAATAATTCTTGGATAATATTTTCTTCCGCTTTATTTAAAGCATTAAAACCTGCAAAAACAACATGATTATCAATAGTATTATTGATGTATAATTCTAAATTATTTGTTGCTTCAGCATAAATTAACCCTTGATAACCAAATTTATTAGTTTTTAATTTTTTATTTAAAGCTTTATATAATAAGTATAAAGATTCGAAAAACTGAAGGTAATTTATAGCTAATTGACTCGGCTTTTTATCCTGAAACCATTCATCTAATCTTTTAAGATCTCTTAAATTATTAAAAAAATCTTCTGAATTGACTAAATAACTATCAATTTCATTAAAATCTTGCAGCGCAATGGTTGCCCATTGTGAAAAAGAATCAAAAGATTCAATATTTTCTTTTGGAATGTTTTGAAGGTAAATACTATAAAACTCAAATAATAACTGTGTGTTGTCAATTAAACTAATATCAGCTATTTCCTGAATATAGTTTTCTATACTTATAATTTTAGGTAAAAAAGATGAAGTTGGTAAATTTTTTAATATTTTCTCTTTCAAAAAAACACAAGAACGTTGGCTTGGTAATACAAAAACTAATTTATCATAATTTTTTTGTTTACTAAATATATCTTCTATAACTTTTGAAATAAATGAATTCATCTATATTTTAAATTTAGTATAAAAATAGAAAAGCCATTTCTTTTGAGATGGCTTTTCAAAAAATATTTTAAATATTCTTATTCTATCACTTCAGGGTTAACAACAATAATTTCAGTTCTTCTATTTTCTTGATGCTCTGCATTGCTACATTTAACATTGTCAACACATTTATTTATTAATTGAGTTTCCCCAAAACCTTTACCTGATATTCGATTAGGCGATATGCCTTTTGATGTAATATAGTCTACAGTTCTCATTGCTCTACGTTCTGATAACCATAAGTTGTATTTATTGCTTGCGCGAGAATCTGTATATGAACCACATTTAACTATTAATGTTGGGTGTTTTAACATAATTTGAACCACTTTATTTAATTCAAGTTTTGAATCATGTGTTAAATATGAAGAATTTAAATCGAAATATATATTATTAATATTCATTAATATTTGTTCTCTAACCTCAACAAATTCTTTTGGTAATTCCTTTTGTTTTTCTAATGCTGGGCAACCTTTATTTTCTTTTACTCCTGCTATTTCAGGACAATTATCATCTTTATCAATAACACCATCTCTATCTGTATCAGGGCAGCCATTATTTTTTCTTAACCCTTTTATGTTAGGGCATTTATCTTTCGAGTCTGGAACCCCATCTTTATCTGTGTCTGGACAACCATTAAAGATTGCAATACCGGCTATCTCTGGACACGCATCTTTTGAATCAATAATACCATCATTATCAGAATCTGGACAGCCGTCAAATTCTTTAAGTCCAAATACTTCAGGACATTTATCTTTTTTATCATAAATTCCATCACCATCTGATTCAAATCCTCCAAATTTAAACACAATACCAAATGAGTGTTGGAAGTGTTCTTCTAAGTTGAAATTAAATGTATACTTTAATTTTGATTCTAAATTTAATCCTAATCTTTCAGTAAGCCAATAATTTAATCCTAAAGCTCCATTTAAACTTGTTGATTCTAGATTTCCTAACCAAGTATAACCAAAACCGAGAGAAGTATATGGATTGAATTTTGAAGTTTCACTAACTAATTTATGGAGGTCATATTTTAAAGCCCCATCTAAACCATAATATGAGGTGTTGCTAATTTTATTATCACCAAGTTTAGTTATATTATTTAAAGTTCCACTAACTTCTAAACTAAAATCACTTCTTAAATACCTACTTATTGATATTTTACTTACTGAAGGAATCATATTGTAATGGTCTTTAACATTAAAAAACTCATTAAACCATTCCCCATAACCATCTCCGGGGGTATTAGAATCTAAATGTGAAGGGTAAAAATCAATTGCATTTACACCTATATTAATAGCCCAAGGATTATCAATATCTTGAGCTTTTAAATTTGTGAAGGATAAATTAATAACTATAAAAAGTAATAATTTATGAACGTAATTCTTTACTTTCATTTTAATAATTTTCACTAAAATAAGCTGTATTTATTAATTAGCAAAGAGATTAATTGCAAATTTTTGTTGAAATTTAAAGCTTTACTTTTATTAATTTAGAATTTTAATCTCAACTCTTCTGTTTTTTGCTCTTCCTTCACGTGTTTCATTTGTATCAATAGGCATTGATTCACCTAGGCCTTGTATATTTAAATTAAATTGATTGATGTCTTTTGAAACTAAGTAATTTAGAATTCTATTTACTCTTTTCAATGATAATTTTAAATTAGACTCTTCACCACCTACATCATCTGTATGCCCTAGAATTTGAAATTTTAAATTGTTATGTTTTTTCATCAAATTCGCAATTTGATCAAGTTCCATTTCATATTTTGAATAAAAGATATCTGATCCAGAAATAAATAAAATACTATTTGCCAATTCTGATAATTTTGCTTCTAAGTCTTTTTTAATATCAGGGCACCCGTTATTATTTTCAGGACCTGATTCAAATTTACATTTATCTAGTTTATCAATTACACCATCACCATCAGAATCTAGTTCTGGGCAACCTTTATTAGATATTGGTCCAGGTCTATTTTTACAAGCATCAAGTGAATCAATTACTCCGTCTCCGTCAGAATCTGGACAGCCATTATACTTTTGCTCACCTTTAGCATAAGGACATTTGTCATTCTTATCAGTTATTCCATCACCATCAGAATCTGGGCAACCATTTAAGGCTTCAATTCCAAAAACAGTTGGGCAAGCATCATCAGAATCTTGAATGCCATCTTCATCAGAATCTGGACAACCATTAAATTCGGCCAAGCCAAAAATAGTTGGGCATTTATCTACCTTATCGTAAACACCATCATTATCTTCATCATACCCACCAAATTTTAAAACAATACTTACTGAATGTTGAAAATTTCTATAAGAGTCTTCATTTAAAAAATGTTTATATGCTGTTTGAAGTTTTATACCTACATTTTTTGAAAACCACAACTTAGTACCAATCCCAGTATTAAGTGTTAATGATTTTTCTGTTCCAATGCTATTATAACCGCTACCCATAATAAAATATGGATCGAACCAGGTTGTGTTTCCAATAATTTTATTTAAATCATAATTAAAATTTAGATCAACTGCAAAGTATGATAGACTTTCTTCAAGTTTAAGATTCCCTATTTTATTTATTTTATTAATGCTTGCAGCAAGTTCAACATTAAAGCTTTCATTTAAATATTTTCCAATGCTTAATTTACTAGGAGCTTTAATATAGTTATAATGGTCTGAGACGTTAAAAAATTGATCGAACCATTGTGTCTCATTACCAGATTCAGAAGTCATACCTTTTATATTGGCAGGATAAAAATCAACTGCATTAACTCCAAAAGATATAATCCATGGGTTATCTTGATTTTGACTACTTAAATTAGTAAAGGATAAAATAAAAAATAAAGAAATAAAAAAGTTAATGTGGGTAATTGTCATTTTCATATGTATATTTTTTACTAAATTAAGGTGTAATTGTTTAATTGCAAATTATTTAACCAAAAAAAAAGCCATTCTTTTACAAATGGCTTTTTTTTATTGTTAAAAGGTAAAATTTAACTAGTTTACTAATTTAACTTCTACTCTTCTATTTTGTGATCTTCCTGATCTTGTATTGTTTGATGCTATTGGCATATCTTCACCAAATCCTTTAGCTGATAAGTTTTTAGAAGCAACACCTTTAGTTGCTAAGTAATCTTTTACAGCGTTAGCTCTAAGGTCAGATAATTCTTGATTACGTTTTTTGCTTCCTGTGCTATCAGTATGACCTGAAATGCTAAACTTAGCAGTTGAGTATTTAGTCATAATTGCAGCAGCTTCATCTAATTTTGAAACAGTTTCAGCTTTAAATGTATTTTTACCTGAGTCAAAATATACAGTTTTAAATAACTCTTCTAATTTAGCTACTTCAACTTCTGTAATTTCAGGACAACCATTGTTAGAAGCAGGACCTGCTTCGTTTACACAATTGTCATCTTTATCTAAAACGCTATCTCCGTCAGTATCTGGCCAAGGACATCCTTTATTTTCTTTTGGACCTGCAACTTGTGGACAAGCATCATCTTTATCTACTAAGCCATCAGCATCAGTATCAGGACAACCATTGTTAGCTTTTGTTCCTTTAGCATTTGGACAAGCATCATCTTTATCCGCTATTCCATCTTCATCTGCATCAGGACAGCCGTTTAAAGTTGCTAAACCTGCTGTGTTTGGACAAGCGTCTTCTGAATCAATAATCCCATCACTATCTGAATCTGGACAACCTTTAAATTCAGCTAAACCAAATACATCTGGACAAGCATCAAATTTATCGTAAATTCCATCTCCGTCAGTATCTGTACCTCCAAATTTTATTACTACACCAACAGAGTGTTGAAAATGTTGAACAATACTACTTTCGAAAGAATGTTTGTATTTTGATTCTACATTTAGGCCAATATTATCTGAAAACCAAAAATTAACACCTAAACCAGCATTAAAAGTTCCAGTACCTAAATTATCTAACCAAGTATAACCACCACCAACAGATGCGTAAGGATTAAACCATGAAGTATCTCCAATAACTTTGTTTAAATCATATTTTACCGCACCATCTGCAGCGTAATAAGTTAAGTCAATAGCTGTATTATCTCCAATTTTAGAAATTTTATTTAGACTTCCTGCTGCTTCAAAACTAAATCCATCAGCCAAATATTTACTAACAGTAATTTTGCTAACTGAAGGTAGAATGTTGTAATGATCTCCTGCGTTAACAAATTCGTCAAACCATGCCCCGTGACCTGATAATCCAGAATTAGTTGGGTAAAAATCTACTGCGTTTGTACTAATACCAATTGCCCAAGGATTATTTTCATCCTGCGCATTAACATTGCTGAAACCAGTAATTAATAATAAAGCCATTATGGCTACTTTTAAATGTTTCATTTTCAAAAATTTAAATTTAATGTTCTTTTTTTTTAGAAGTTAGCTAATCTAACTTAAACTTAATGACAAAAATACAAAATTATCTTATATGTAGTGCGTTTTTACTAATTTTCTATACAATTTTTAAAATTTCCCCAACCTTTGTAAAAGCATTTATAGCTTTATCTAAATGTTCTTTCTCGTGAGCGGCTGATAATTGCACTCTAATTCTTGCCTTTTCTTTAGGAACTACAGGGAAAAAGAATCCAATAACATAAATATCTTCTTCTAAAAGCATATTTGCCATATTTTGAGATAATTTTGCATCGTAAAGCATTACTGGTACTATTGCAGAATCTCCTTTAACTATATCAAAACCTGCATTTATCATTTCTTCTTTGAAATAATTGGTATTCCATTCTAATTTATCTCGTAATGAAGTATCTTTAGAAATCATTTCAAAAACTTTTAATGACGCTCCAACTATTGCAGGGGCTAAAGAATTTGAAAACAGATAAGGTCTTGAGCGCTGACGCAATAATTCAATAATTTCTTTTTTACCCGTTGTATATCCTCCCATTGCACCTCCTAATGCTTTTCCAAGAGTTCCGGTAATAATGTCAACTCTACCCATTACATTTTTCAACTCTAATGTTCCTCTTCCTGTTTTTCCTATAAAACCAGTGGCATGACATTCATCAACCATAACAAGTGCATCATATTTATCGGCTAAATCACAAATTTTATCTAAACTAGCTACTACACCGTCCATAGAAAAAACACCATCAGTAACAATTATTTTAAAACGATGTTCTTTTTTGTTAGCTTCAATTAATTGCTCTTCTAATGAAGCCATATTATTATTGTCATATCTGTAACGTGCTGCTTTGCATAATCGAACACCATCAATAATTGACGCATGGTTTAACGAATCAGAAATAATAGCATCTTCTCCAGATAAAAGTGGTTCAAAAACACCACCATTTGCATCAAAAGCTGCTGCATATAAAATAGTGTCTTCAGTTTTATAAAATTCAGCTATTTTTTTTTCTAATTGCTTATGAATATCTTGAGTTCCACAAATAAATCGAACTGAAGACATACCAAAACCGTGAGAATCTAATGTGTCTTTCGCTGCTTGAATAACTTCTGCATTATTGGATAATCCTAAATAATTATTAGCACAAAAATTAATAACTTCTTCACCTGTGCTAATTTTTATAACTGCATCTTGAGATGTTGTAATTACACGTTCAGATTTAAATAAACCTGCGTCTTTAATTTCTTTTAGCTCTTGCTGTAAATGTTGTTTTATTTTACCGTACATTTTTGTTTATTTTTTTACAAAATTATTGAAAATTATACTTCTTCAATGCTAATTTTAGAATTAATATACACCAATATTTTTTTTTCGATCACATAGTTTAAATCTTCTAAAGCTTTGGCATATTTGTTAAGTTGTTCGTGGTATTTTTTATCTGGGTTTCCTGTTTTATAATCAATAATTGTAACATTTTTATTATTAATGACTAATCTATCTGGAATAATAATATTTTTATCTGAGGTTACAATTTCTTGTTCTGTATAAATCACATTATTTTGCTCGAAATAACTACATAATTTTGGGTGATTAACTAATTGATTTAAAATAGTGGTTATTTCGTTTTTTTGAATGGTATTAATTGTTCCTTTATATGTGTATTGATTTACAACTTCAGGAATATCGTTTCTAGTTTTAATTTTTGATAAAATTTCGTGAATTAAATTTCCATAAACAATTGCCTTTCCTTGATCTGTATCCCAAAGTAAAGACGATTTTGCAACAATTGAAATATTATGATTCTTCCAAGAATTTGTAATAAAGCTTGTTTGAGAAATTGTTTTATTTATCTCGTTTTTTGGAATAATATTTCTTTTTTTATCCCCAAAACTATACTCGTTTTTATCAGCATCCCATATATTTAATTCTTTTAAAAAGTTGATGAAAAGTCCAGACGTATGACTTAAATTTTCTCCGTTTTTTGAAGAAATATTGTTTTCTGAAACAATATACAACTGCTCAACAGGTCTAGTTAATGCAACATATAATAAATTAAAATTATCCAATTCAAGTTCTTCTCTTTGCTGTTTAAATAACTGTTCACCTTGCTTTCCTGTAAAATTTAATTTTTTTCTAGCATTCACTAAAACTGAATTTATAGTACCTGTTTCTTGATAAGAATACCAAACTCTTGGATTTATTTGGTTGTAAATATCAATACTATACGGATAAATTACAACTGGAAATTCTAATCCTTTTGCTTTATGAATTGTCATAATTCTCACCGCATTTTTAGCTTCAGGAGCAACAATACTTAAACTGTCTTTTTTTAGTTCCCAAAATTCTAAAAACTCAATAATTGAAGCTTGTTTTTTTTGTTGAAATTCAAAAACAGTATCTAAAAAAAACTGAATATTAGCATCAGATTCTAAAACCAATTGAAAACTTCTTATTATATATTCAATGCTTTCGTAAAACGGATTTTGAATAAATTCATTATAATTAAAAAAGACATTGTACGTTCTTAAATTTTTAAAAAAATCATTGTTTGTTAAGTTTACAAAATCACTAAAAAATAGGTGTTTTTGTCCTTCAATTTTTAAATATTCGAATAAAAAGTACAGTAATTTAATTTTATACTCTTTATTTGTTGGGTTTTGAAGCACGTTTAGTAAATCAATAATAAAATTCACTTTTGTGCTATTTTGTAACAGTAAAGTTTCTGAAGAAATTATTTCAATCTTATTTTCTGATAAATAATTAGCTACAGCAACTCCTTGCTTTTTGGTGCGAACCAAAATACAAACTTCATTTTTCTCAAAAGAAGCATCTAAATTTTGAATAATTTCTAATACTTTTTTCGGGTAAACCAACTCTTTCTCATCATCATCTTTTTGTTTTTCTACAAAAGATAATTGTACATAACCACCTTCATTTTTATTCGTTTTCTGATTATTCCCTTCTAAAAATAGATTACTAAAACTTTTTTTATTTAAAAATTTTGAAATATGCTTAAAAAAGGAATTATTAAAATTTATAATTTCTGAATAACTTCTGTAATTTGTATCTAAATTTTGTAATGCTTTTTTTATTTGAAACGGATTGTTTTTTCTGCTTTTTTCATTTGAAGAAAGCGCAATAAATTGTTCTGCTTTTCCACCTCTCCATCTGTAAATTGACTGTTTAGCATCGCCAACTAATAAGAGTTTTCCTTGCTCGCCTTCTTCATTTTCAGATGTAATAGCATTGTCAATAAGTGGAATTAAATTTTTCCACTGCAATTCAGAAGTGTCTTGCATTTCATCAATAAAATAATATCTAAACTTTTCACCAATTCTTTCGTAAATAAAAGGTGCTGGTTCATTTTTTATAGTATCATTTATTTTTTGATTGAATTCAGCATTTAATAAAATGTTATTTTCAAGTTTAATATCTTGTAATGCACTGTTTACATAATTTAAAACGGCTAAAGGAATTAAACTTTCAACAATTAAACTATTTAAAATATAATGTTTATACTTCTCATTATACAGTTTTTTAGACTGATAGTACAGTTCTTTTAGATCTATTGAAATACATTCAATTTGTTGTTTTGAAGCACTATTACATTTTCCGGAAAACAGATTTTTATTTTCTTCAATAGTTTTGTTTAACCTTCCGTCAAATTTTAATTCATCTACTTTAAGCTGTTTAATTTTGGCTAGTTTAATAAAGTGTTTTGGTAATTCTCCATTATATGCAAACTCACTAATTTCAAGACCACTTTCAGAAATAATTTTTAATCCTTCATCTCCAATTTTTAAAAACTGATTTTCAATTTCCTTGTTATCTTTTTGAAGTTCTTCTTTTAGCGTTTTAAATTCGTTTATTGATACGTTTTGTAATTCTTTTAAATAGGTTGCATTTGTTTCGTTTAAAACAATTTTAGCAAAATCTTTCAATTCTTTTGAAATATCCCAAGATTTATCATCATCTAATTTTTGAAGTGAATAACTCACCAATAAATCTGTTAATTCTTTATGTTCTCCAATTTTTGAAATAACAACATCAACCGCTTCGTTTAATAAACTTACAGCATCCATTTCAACTTCAAAATTCATGGGCAGTTGTAAATCGTAGGCAAAAGTTCTAATTAATTTATGTGTAAAACTATCAATAGTAGTAATGCTAAATGCTGAGTAATTTTGTAAAATGGCATTTAATATAAAACGCGATCTTTTAAAAATAGTTTCCACAGTTAAATTTGCTTCAGCGCAAATAACCGGTAGCATATCATTTTTTTGTTTATTAGAAAATGTATAAAGATTTTCAATAACACGTTCTTTCATTTCGGCTGCAGCCTTATTGGTAAATGTTACAGCTAATATTTGTTGAAATTTATACGTATTTGAACTTGATAAAAGAATTTTAAGGTACTCTTTAACCAACGTAAAAGTTTTTCCACTACCTGCGGAAGCATTATAAACTTGAAATGAAGATGAGTGTTGCATTCATAGAAATTAGAAATGCAAGTTACTAAATTATAAATGTTTTAAATAATTTTAACGTCCGTCTCTCCAGTTAAATCTTGCATTAATGTCTAATTTAAATACGACGCCTAAACTATGTTGAAAATAATCTGTAGCAGTAGATTTAAGGTGGTGATTATAATCTGATTGAACATTGATACCTACGGTATCAGATATCCAGGCATTAAATCCCCATCCAACACCAATATTAGTATTAGATTTTTCACCAATTTTAGAGTACCCAACACCTGTTAAAATAAAAGGATCAAACCAAGAGGTTTCACCAACCAACCTATTCACATCGTATTTAACTTTAGCATCCATTACAAAAAATGAGTCATTAATTAATGCTTCTTCAAAACCAGTATAACCAAACCCTTTTTTCACAGTATTTAAAGAGCCAGAAACTTGTAAAGTAAAGCCGTTATTTATATATTTCCCAATAAAAAAACGTATTGGTGACCCGTACATGTTTAAATCTTCTATAGATGCATTTGCATAATCTTTAATAACTTCAGTAATAGCTTCAGGTGTTCTAATATCTACAGCATTAATACCAACACCAACAACCCAATTGTTATCTTCATCTTGTGAATAAAGTGTATTATTTACGAAACATACTATTGAAAAAATCAATATTATTTTTTTGTAAGTTAAATAATTCATAGTTTTTTTGGGGCTTGTGTTTGTAATTGTTTTAAACGCTTAAATTGTTTAAAAATTTTGTTAAATATACTAAAATTACAAATAAAATTTAAACTGTTTGTTTTTTATATTTTATTAACTTGTTTAATAGCTTTATTAAAATCTTCTAAATCGTTATTATTTAAAATTAAATGAATGGCTTCGTTGCTAACTTTTTCTATATTGTCTAACGGAAAACCTAAACCAACACAAATTTTTCTTAAAACACTAGCTTCCTCTTCTGAAGCATTTCCATCAGCATATACCATTTTGGTTAAATCGTATAAATATTCAATACGTTCATTGTAATCGTGAGGTGTGCTTAGTGAATAACTATTAGCGTTATCTATAATTTCATTGTATTTATCTTCTAAAATATGAAACCGTTTTGCTACTCTTTTTAATAATTTTTCTTCACCTTCAGTAATTACATTATCGGCTAAAGCCAATCTAACAATACTTGCAAAATGAGCAATGTTTCTTTTTTGTTCACCACTTAAATTATAATCTGATAATCCCATTTATTAATTTTTAATGACAAATATAAAAAAATAGATAAAACACTTGATGTTTAAAAGCAAGATTAATGTATTATAGGGTTTACTTTTTTAATAACTATTTTAAAATCATTAATATCGGGTTCTTTTAAAAAGAATTTAATAGCTTCTTTAACAATATTTCTTACGTTTTCAATAGGGAAACCTAAACCAACTGCAATCCTATCTAACATAGAGGTTTTATCAATTGTAGGGTTCCTATCTAAAAACAACATCTTCGTTAAATCGTATAAACAAACTAAGCGATCATCATAACTTACAGGTGGGTTTACAGGATAATTTTTCGGGTTTTTTAAAATAGCATCAAACTCAACTGAGGTTATATCAAGTCTCATAGCCAATCTTTTTAATAATTCAAGTTCCTTAACATCTATTTTATTGTCTAATAACGCCAATCTAACAATGGTTGCAAAATGCCCAATATTTTGTTGATGCAAACCTGTTGGATATAAATCTGAAATAGACATAATTCATTTTTTTAGTTCATTCTTATAAAATTAAGGAATTCTCACTTAATTCTTCGGTTTTTTCTGTAAAATGCTACCTTTGGCAAAATTTGCAACTTTTGAGCAAACAACATATTATTAAAATTTACGAGCAAATTGTTCAAGAAAAACAATTAGTCGACTACTTATCAAAAGAGAATTACCATTTTCAAATTACGGATTTGGTTGGATCGTCATTGTCTTTTGTTATTTCTGAAAGCTTTAAAAAAGCCGAGAAACCTTTTCTTTTAATCTTAAACGATAAAGAAGAAGCTGCCTATTATTTAAACGATTTAGAACAACTTTTAAACGATAAAGATGTACTTTTTTATCCGGGTTCTTATCGCAGACCTTATCAAATTGAAGAAACCGACAATGCCAATGTATTGCTACGTTCAGAAGTTTTAAATCGAATAAATTCTCGTAAAAAACCAGCAATAATTGTAACCTATCCTGAAGCACTTTTTGAACAAGTTGTTACCAAAGCTGAATTAAACCGAAACACCTTAAAAATAAGTGTAAACGATAATTTAACGCTAGATTTTGTTAACGAAGTATTATTTGAATACAATTTTAACCGAGTAGATTTTGTTACTGAACCTGGTGAATTTTCGGTGAGAGGTGGAATTATTGATGTATTTTCATTTTCACACGATGAACCCTATAGAATTGAGTTTTTTGGTGATGATGTAGATAGTATTCGAACTTTTGATGTTGAAACGCAACTATCAACTGAAAAATTAACAAAAATTAGTGTAATGCCTAATGTTGAAAATAAAACATTAGATGAAAAACGCGAGAGTTTCTTAAAATACATTTCGGCCAAAACAATTGTTTTTTCTAAAAATATAGATTTACTTACTCATAAATTAGACAATCTTTTTATAAAGGCTGAAGATGCTTTTACAAAATTATCCTCAGCAATAAACCATGCAAAGCCAAGTGAATTATTTTGTGATGGGAATTATATAAAAAAGCAATTACATGATTTTACGTTGGTTGAACTTTCAAATCAAGAAAATCAACAAAAAATTGTTAAATTTAATACAAAACCTCAACCTTCATTTAACAAACAGTTTGAATTGTTAATTGAAGATTTTAATAAAAATACCGAAAACGGATTCAAAAATTATTTGTTTTGCGATTCCCAAAAACAAGCCGATCGTTTTCTTGATATTTTTAAAGATATTGATGCTAAAATTGAATACAAAACAATTGTTTTTCCACTCTATAAAGGGTTTATTGATGTTGAAAATAAATTAGTTTGCTACACCGACCATCAAATTTTTGAGAGGTATCACAAATTTAGATTAAAGAATGGGTACGCTAAAAAACAATCCAT
>NZ_WTAR01000111.1 GCF_013139515.1 Lutibacter sp. | reverse complement strand
CCTTCATCTGCTCCTGTTAGTGCAGCAAATAACGTTGCTTCGCTTGGAGTTGTTCCTTGACAAACTGTTATAGTTCCATCATCACCCGCATTTGGTTCTAATTGAGCAGTTACTGTTACCCAAACAGATTCAGAACAACCATTATCACTATCTGTAACTGTTACTATATATATGTCTGAAGTTGTAACTTCTATACTTGATGTTGTCTCACCTGTACTCCATAAATAACTTGCAGTTCCTTGAACTACGGATGTACTAGCATCTAATATTGTAAATGAATTTTCACAAAAAATAATATCTGGACCGCCAACAATAATTGCTGTAGGTTGTAAAACATCTTGGGTTACTGTTACGGTAAACGAATCAGTACAATTATTACTTAAATCTGTTACTGTTACAGTATAATCACCTGGTGTATCTATGTCAATTGTTTCAGTAATTTCACCTGTACTCCATAAATAATCTGCAGTTCCTTGAACCGTAGAATCGCTTGCGTTTAGAGTAATCGTTACATTTTCACATGTTAATTCTTCATTACCTATAATAGTTGCAGTTGGTCCAGTTGCATCATTTAATGTAACATCAATTGGAGCTGTACAACCAGCTTCATCTGTAACAATATATGAATAATTACCTGCAGATAAATTTATTGTAGCATCTCCAGAATATGTATAAGTACCAGTACCTCCATTAGCGCTTAAAACTACACTTCCTAAATCTCCGTCACAAGTAGGTTGTGTTAAGGTTGCTGAAAGTACTAATTGATTTGGAAAAACCAAATACTCTTCATAGCTATTAGAGTATATTCCTTGAGTAACAGTTAATTCAGCCTCATAAGGAATTCCTGTATTTGAATAAGTGTAAGTAGGATTTTGAGATGTAGAATCTATTATGCCATCATCATTAAAATCCCAAGCATAATTATAACTTGAACCCGTATCTCCTCCAGTAGTTGTGTTTGTAAAAGTAACTGTTGTGTTTGTACCATCATTACAAGCTGTATAAGTGTAATTTGCTGCAATTGGAGTAGGTACCATAATATCAGGTGTTAAACCATTACATTTTGGCCCATCAGTACATGCTGGTTCAGAACCACTAGGTGTAGTCCAAGACATATAAATATCTGTCAATTCCATTAATTGACCACATGTATAAGTTATTGTAGAAACATGATATGCCCCAGAAGTTATTGCTCCGTATATTTTATCAGTATATTTAGTCCCAATCGAATTTTGCTGAACACTATCCAACAATAAATTATATTGAAGATATAAATTATGTTTTGACGCAGATGTTAAATTAACCCATAAATAAACCGTAATTGTATCTCCACTATCACAAGTTCCTATTGGATCTCCATTTACATCTGTTAAAAAAACATCAATAATTTTAATATCTTGTGCTGTACAATTCCCAAAGCAAGACTCCTCTTCAACAGAAGAAGTTTGAGAGTAAGAATTTGTTATTGAAAACAATAATATTAAAAAAGTTACTAAGCTAGTTAAAGTAATTTTTTTCATAATTTATTTATTTTAGTTAAACTCAGCAATGCAACAATTATATTGACACATACACTAATTCCTTAAAAATTACAACATTTACCAAAAGGTAATATTTGGGGGTTAACTCTTTTAAATAACGCAAAAAATATGCATTATTTATTCAATTTCGTGGGGGAAATTTAACGAGTTATGTGGGGAACATTTCTCAATTCTACTACAAATATAGCTTTAGAGCCATTTAAAACATTAAGCATCAATGGTTTTTATTTCAAAATCTAACAAATGGAAATAGAAATCAAACAAATGGTACATTATTTACAACAAAAAATAAATTAATAAATATGATAAAAATCACAAAACACCTAATCACTTGTTTTATAGCGTATTACGCTTGGTTTTGTTTAAAAAAAAACGAGTTAAACAATAAAATATGTAAATTATTCAGGAAAGAGATAGATAAAAATTCTATTTTTGCATTTCAATTTTACTACTAAATTATGAAAACGTATGATGTAGCCGTTATAGGCTCAGGACCAGGAGGATATGTTGCTGCAATTAGATGCGCACAATTAGGATTAAAAACTGCTATTATTGAAAAATATAATACATTAGGCGGAACTTGTTTAAATGTAGGTTGTATTCCTTCGAAAGCTCTGTTAGATTCATCTCACCATTATCATGATGCTTCTAAAAATTTTGCAACTCATGGAATTGATATTAAAGGTTTAGAAGTTAACTTTGAACAAATGATTGCTCGTAAAAACGAAGTTGTTGCACAAACATCGGGTGGTATTAACTATTTAATGGATAAGAATAACATTGAAATATTTCAAGGTGTGGGAAGCTTCAAAGATGCAACTCATATTACTATTGCTAAAACTGATGGGACTTCCGAAGTAATTGAAGCTAGTAAAACTATTATTGCTACAGGTTCAAAACCATCAACCTTGCCTTTTATTGAATTAGATAAAAAAAGAGTAATAACCTCTACAGAAGCTTTAAGTTTAGCTGAAATACCGAAACATTTAATAGTTATTGGTGGTGGTGTTATTGGTTTAGAATTAGGTTCGGTTTATAAAAGGTTAGGTGCAAATGTTTCAGTTATTGAATTTATGCCAACTATTACACCCGGTATGGATGTGATGCTTTCTAAAGAATTGCAAAAAACATTAAAAAAGCAAGGCATTAAATTTTATACAAGTCACAAAGTAACTTCAGTAAAAAACAATGGTGATGAAGTAACCATTACTGCTGACGATAAAAAAGGAAATCCAGTTGAATTTAAAGGAGATTACACGCTAATTTCAGTGGGAAGAAAACCTTATACTGAAGGATTAGGACTGGAAACTGTTGGTCTTAAAGTTACCAAACAAGGTCAAATTGAAACCAATGAACAACTACAAACAACTGTTTCAAACATTTATGCAATTGGTGATGTTGTAAAAGGTGCTATGTTAGCTCACAAGGCCGAAGAAGAAGGAACAATGGTTGCCGAATTAATTGCTGGTCAAAAACCACATATTAATTACAATTTAATTCCGGGTGTAGTTTATACGTGGCCTGAAGTTGCTACCGTTGGTAAAACCGAAGCGCAATTAAAAGACGCTGGTGTTAATTACAAAGCAGGAAGTTTTGCAATGCGTGCCTTAGGTAGAGCAAGAGCAAGTATGGATTTAGACGGACAAATAAAAGTACTAGCCGATGCTAAAACCGATGAAATTTTAGGCGTTCATATGATTGGAGCAAGAGCTGCAGATATGATTGCTGAAGCCGTTATTGCTATGGAGTTTAGAGCTTCATCTGAAGATATTGCACGTTCTTCTCACGCACATCCAACATTTACAGAAGCTTTTAAAGAAGCGTGTTTGGCTGTTAATGATAGAGCAATTCATAGTTAAATAAGGGTCTTCGACAAGCTCAGACTGACAAACACTTAAGACATGTCACACTAAACTTGTCGAAGTGTAAAACATAATTATATATAAAAAGTCCTTCAATTTGAAAGGACTTTTTTATTTTTGCAACAATGCAACGAACAAGTATTAAAATTCAGATTGAAACCATTTCTGAATTTAAAGCGCAACTTTTACAATGGGCACAGCAATTTAAAACAGCTGTTTGGCTTGATAGCAATAACTACCACCAAAAACATTCTAATTTTGATGCCGTTTTAGCAGTTGATGCTGTTTCTAAAATTGAAACCAATTACACCAACGCTTTTCAACAATTAAAAGAGTATCAAACGAGCGTTAACGATTATATTTTTGGGTATTTAGGTTACGATTTAAAAAATGATGTAGAAAAATTAACTTCTTCAAATTTTGACGATTTGTATTTTCCAGATTTATTCTTTTTTCAACCAAAAAAAATATTTCTATTAAAAGGAAATACACTTGAAATTAAATATATAAATGATTTTAAAAATGAAATTGAACTTGATTTAGCAACTATTAAATCGTCTAAAATACAAAATCCTGAATCTAAAAATTCAATAAAAATAAAACTTCGAATTCATAAAGATGAATATTATCAAAAACTGAATTCAGTATTAAACCACATTCATAGAGGTGATATTTATGAAGCTAATTTTTGTCAGGAATTTTACAGTGAAAATTCAACCATTAATCCAGTTGAAGTGTATCAGAATTTAAATGAAATCTCTAAACCCCCTTTTGCTACCTTTTTAAAACTAAATGCCAACTACTTATTATCGGCTTCACCAGAACGTTACTTAAAAAAAAATGATGATATAGTAATTTCTCAACCTATAAAAGGAACTGAAAAAAGAGCCGAAACAAAAGAAGAAGACTTCAAATTAATTTCAGAATTAGAAAAAAACCCGAAAGAAAGAGCTGAAAATATTATGATTGTAGATTTGGTACGGAACGATTTATCACGATCTGCAATTAAAGGAACAGTAAAAGTTAATGAACTATGTAAAGTATACACTTTTGAACAAGTACATCAGCTAATTTCAACGGTTTCTTGTAAGGTGAAAAACACAATTCATCCTGTAGATATTATTAAAAATACGTTTCCAATGGGAAGTATGACGGGTGCTCCAAAAATTTCAGCAATGAAAATTATTGAAGAATTAGAAGAAACCAAACGCGGTTTATATTCTGGTGCTGTAGGTTATTTTACGCCAACTGGCGATTTTGATTTTAACGTAATTATTAGAAGTATTCTTTATAATTCTTCAAAAAAATATGTTTCTTATTCGGTTGGCGGCGCAATTACAGCGCAATCTATACCCGAAAAAGAATATGAAGAATGTTTGTTAAAAGCAAAAGCAATGAAACAGGTTTTATTACACTCCAAATAACTATATTTACTTAAATTTATGAAAGCTGCTTTACAAGAACATATCAATCAAAATTTATCGTTTTTAACTGATGAAAAATTGTTAGTCGCAATTTCTGGCGGAATTGATAGCGTTGTTTTAACTGACTTAATGCATCAATTAAAATTTTCAATTTCATTGGCGCATTGCAATTTTTCATTACGTGGAAAAGAAAGTAATAAAGATGAACAATTTGTAAAAAATTTAGGTGAAAAACTTAACGCGCCTACATTTACAATTCAGTTTGAGACAGATAAATATGCAACTGAAAATGGTATTTCAACTCAAATGGCTGCTCGTGATTTACGGTATAACTGGTTTGAAAAAATTTGCAAAAAAAACAATATTGATTATATTATAACAGCACATCAAAAAGATGATGTTATTGAAACTTTTATCATTAATTTAACGCGTGGAACTGGTTTAAATGGCTTAACAGGAATTCCTGAAATTAATGGAAATATTGTACGCCCACTGCTTCCTTTTGATAGAAATGATATTTTAATTTACGCTACAAAAAATAAATTACAATGGCGAGAAGACCAAAGTAATTCATCAATAAAATATGTTAGAAATAAGATTCGTCATAAAATAGTTCCTGTATTAAAAGAGTTAAATCCTAGCTTGTTAGATTCATTTCAAAATACATTAGAAAACCTAAAAGGTAGTCAGCAAATTGTAAAAGATAGAATTGAAAACATAAAACAAAAAGTAACAATCACGCTAAATAACGAATTACATTTTGATGTTTTAAAATTAAAAAACTTAAGCAACCCAAAAGTTTATTTGTTTCAACTTTTAAATGAATACGGATTTACAGAATGGGACGATCTTACAAATTTGTTAGATGCACAAAGCGGAAAATTTGTTGTTAGTAAAACACACAGGCTATTAAAAAACAGAGATTTTTTAATTCTCTCTGAAATTACTTCAGAAGAAAACACTTCATTTCAAATTAAAGAAAATACCACTAAAATTGAAAACCCAATTAAATTAAAGTTTGAAACGATTGACATTCCTTTTGATACAAAAAATCATCAAACTAAAATTTTAAACGAACTAATATTTGATGATAACAATACAATATCAATAGATTATAACAAGCTTAAATTCCCTCTTTCTGTTCGGAAAAAACAAAAAGGAGATTTCTTTTTTCCAATTGGATTGAACGGCAAAAAGAAATTAAGCAAGTATTATAAAGATGAGAAAATGTCGCTGCTTGAAAAAGAAAACACATGGCTTTTATGTTCTGAAAATGCTATTGTTTGGGTAATTGGAAAACGACTAGATGACCGGTATAAAGTTACAAAATTGTCTTCAAAAGTTTTAAAAATAAGAAAATCTTAATTTCTAAACTTAGTTTACATACAATAACGATTTCGTAAAATCAACACAATAATACCCTAATCTTAATTAAGCTTTTGTAATTTTAAGCCTTTAAATTTAACGTATGCACAAACAACCAAAACACATTAGATATAAAGAGAGTGTAGTAGCAAAATACCAAATTTACAATGGTATTCTTATGACACTTCCATTTAATAAAATTAACAAAACTGGAGTTTTATTGCCTTTATTTCATGAAATTTGTAAAGAGGGTTTTTCCGAGAAAAAAAATCCTTCAGAAATTGTTAAAAATTTCTTTGAAACTTATCAAGAAAACCTTTCTGAAGGAGAAAGAATAAATTTACTGTTTAGATTTATTCAGTATATAGAAAGACAAGTTGTTTTATTTGACGCTATTGAAGACGCATCTTTCTCAATTGTTAACAATATGGATGGTGTTGGTACAATGCGTAATAGTAAAGAAACTGCCTTTAAAAATAATAAAAAAGAAGACTTAAAAAAGATCTTAGATAATTTTAAAGTTCGTATCGTTTTAACAGCCCACCCAACTCAGTTTTATCCAGGTCCAGTACTTGGAATTATTACGGAATTAGCACAGGCTATTGAGAAAAACGAACTCTTAGAAATTAATCAATTACTAGCTCAATTGGGTAAAACACCCTTTTTTAAACATAAAAAACCAACCCCTTTTGATGAAGCTATTAGCTTAATATGGTACCTTGAAAATGTTTTTTATCACTCTATTTCTGACACATATAACTATATTCAAAATAATATTTTTGAAGGGCAACAAATTGAAAACAATATTGTTAACCTTGGGTTTTGGCCGGGAGGAGATAGAGATGGAAACCCTTTTGTAACTACAGAAATTACTTTAAATGTAGCTAGACGTTTAAAACAAATGATTTTAAAAAATTACTATTTAGACGTTAGGATTTTAAAAAAACGATTAACGTTTGCCGGTGTTGAACAAATTATTTTAGAATTAGAAAAGTTATTATTTGATAATAGCGTAAACCCTGATCTAAACACTATGATTTCTTTAGAAGAATTCATTGATAGGTTAAATACAATAAAGGATGTTTTAATAGATAAACATCACTCAATATACTTAGATGAACTAACTAGTTTTATTAATAAAGTAAAATTATTTGGTTACCATTTTGCAACTTTAGATGTTAGACAAGATAGTAGAGTTCATCACAACGTTTTTGCTGAAATTGTAACAACATTACAAAAAAGTGGAAATCAATCATTCCCAAAAGATTATTTAACCCTTTCGGAAGGTGAACAACTAAAAATACTATCTGAAGTTGAAGATTCTGTTGATATTTCAATTTTTGAAAATGAAATGGCTAAAAAAACACTGGGATCTATACAAGCAATCAAAACCATTCAAAAAAACAATGGTGAACGTGGGTTAAACAGGTACATTATAAGTAACAACCAAACTGCAGTTAATGTGCTAGAAACATTTGCTATGTTTAATTTATGTGGTTTTAAACACAATATAACAGCAGATATTATTCCGCTTTTTGAAACCATTGACGATTTAAAAAATGCACCAAGTGTTATGGAAAAACTATACACAAATGAGGCCTATTTAAATCATTTAAAAAGTAGAAATAGAAAGCAAACTATTATGCTTGGGTTTTCTGATGGAACTAAAGATGGTGGCTACTTAATGGCAAATTGGGCTATTTTTAGAGCGAAAGAAACCTTAACCGAAATGTCTAGAAAACATGATATAAAAGTTATATTTTTTGATGGAAGAGGAGGACCTCCTGCGCGTGGTGGAGGAAAAACACACCAATTTTACGCTTCATTAGGTTCAACAATTGAAAATGAAGAAATACAATTAACCGTACAAGGTCAAACTATTAGTTCAAACTTTGGTACTCAAGATTCAGCTCAATACAATATTGAACAATTATTAAGTGCTGGTATTTCTAATGAATTGTTTAGTAATACCAACAATAATATGGCTAAAAATGATACCGAAATCATGAACGATTTAGCTTTAACAAGCTATGAAGCATATGTAGATTTTAAAAATCACCCAAAGTTTATGCCTTATTTAGAGCAAATGAGTACATTAAAATATTATGGGAAAACAAATATTGGAAGTCGCCCTTCAAAACGTTCAAATTCAGAAAAGTTAAATTTTGCTGATTTACGAGCCATTCCATTTGTAGGGTCTTGGAGTCAATTAAAACAGAATGTTCCTGGTTTTTATGGTGTTGGAACTGCTTTAAAAAAATATGAAGATGCTGGAGAATTTGACAAAGTAAAACAATTGTACAACACAAACAATTTCTTTAAAACATTAATAGGTAATAGTATGATGGCACTTTCAAAGTCGTTTTTTGGTTTGACAGAATATATGGCTAAAGATGAAGAATTTGGCGAATTTTGGAAACTAATTCACAACGAATATGAAACCTCTAAACGTTTAATTTTAAAACTAACTGATTACAGTGAATTAATGCAAAGTAACAAAGTGGGGAAAGCTTCTATTGATATTCGCGAAAATATTGTATTGCCATTATTAACCATTCAACAATTTGCTTTACTTAGAATTCAAGAATTACAAAAAGAAGATAATCCAGATCTTGAATTAATAAAAGTTTATGAAAAAATGGTCACTCGTTCTTTATTTGGAAATATAAATGCTAGTAGAAATTCAGCGTAATTATGAACTCAAATCAATTAAACAAAAATGAATATGCTCCCTTTTATAAAACTTATATAAAAGCTGTTGGCACTTCAAATTTGTTTGAAATTTTAACTACTTCGCTCAATAATTTAGTTTCAGCAGTTAAAAATTTGCCTGAAGAAAAATTAGAGTATCGTTATGCTAAAAGCAAATGGACCATTAAAGAATTAATTCAACACATAATTGACACAGAAAGAATTATGTGTTACAGAGCATTGCGATTTTCAAGAAATGACAAAACCGATTTACCAGGTTTTGAAGAGAATTGGTATGTTGAAAATTCCAACGGAAACGAAAGAACAATTCAAGATTTATTAAATGAATTAACGCAAGTTAGAAACGCTAGTATTTCTTTATTCAATAGTTTTACTGATGAAATGCCTTCATTACTTGGCACTATTGATGGAAATAAAATGTCTGTAAGGGCATTAGGTTTTATTATTGCTGGACATCAAATACATCACTTAAAAATAATTAAAGAACGGTACCTTTAGCGAATCGTTAGCAACATAAATTTAACAATAGCTCCACTAAATATTATTACAATTCAAGAAGAATTTTACGTCTAAATAATGCTTTTTATTACTATTTGTAATCCCACATAAAATACTATCTTTGAAGTAACTAAGTAAAATCACTATTTCAATGCGTATTTTCAAAAAAATTGTAATCTTTATTGTAGTTCTTTTAGTTGTAATATTAGCGGGAGGTGCAATGTATTATAACAGCTTAAAACCTTCCTATGCTGGTGATATTTCCTTAACAGGAATTTCAAAAGAAACTTCTGTCTTTTTTGATGATTATGGAATTCCACATATTTATGCTGAAAGTGAATTAGATGCTGTCACTGCTTTAGGATATGTTCATGCACAAGACCGGCTTTGGCAAATGGAGTTAATGAGAAGAATTGCTCCTGGAGAATTATCTGAAATTTTTGGAGGAAAAATGCTGAAAAATGATCAGTTTTTTGTGAGTTTAGGCATTGAAGAAGCTTCAGGAAAATCAATTAAAAATTTAGATGAAAACGGTGAAGTTTATAAATTAGCAACCGCGTATTTAAATGGTGTAAATCAATTTATTGACAATGGTCCTACTCCTATCGAATTTACTTTAATTGGTGTAGAAAAAGAACACTATCAGTTAAACGACATTTATAATATTATGGGTTATATGTCATTTAGTTTTGCAATGGCTCAAAAAACAGACCCTTTTTTAAGTGTTGTGAAAGAAAAATTAGGTGATAATTATTTAAAAGAATTAGGGATTGATATCAATCCAAATACCATACTTATAAAAAATGCCAAACCAACCGTAGAAAGTTTAAAAGATTTAGCTTTTACTGTGAATAAAATTATGGAAAGCAATCCAATTCCTCCGTTTATAGGAAGTAATAGTTGGGTAGTTTCTCCTAAAAAAACAACCACAGGAAATGTGCTATTTGCAAACGATCCGCATATAGGTTTTTCTCAACCAGCAGTTTGGTATGAAGCACATATTTCAACACCTAATTACGAATTGTATGGTTATCATTTAGCTGGAGTTCCTTTTCCTTTATTAGGTCATAATAGAAATTACGCGTATGGATTAACGATGTTTGAAAATGATGATATTGATTTTTATAAAGAAGAAAATCATCCAACCGACGCTAACAAATATAAAACTCCTAATGGTTATGAAGATTATAAAACTGTTACAAAAACCATTAAAGTTAAAGATGCTGAAGATGTTACTATTGAAATAAGAAATACACGTCACGGACCAATTATGAATGATGTTGTTGACGCCATTTCTCAAACAGATCCAATAGCCATGTCATGGATATTTACTCAGTTTGAAGGACAAATGTTAGCTGCACTTCACACTATTTCAAGAGCCAAAGAAATGAGTGATGTTAAAAAAGGAGTTTCAATGATTAAAGCTCCTGGTTTAAATGTTATGTATGGTGATTCTAAAGGAAATGTTGCTTGGTGGGCAGCAGGAAAATTATATAAACACAAACCACATGTGAATACAAAATTTATTTTAGACGGTGCTTCCGGTGAAGATGACCCAGTTGAGTATTTAGATTTTGATCAGAATCCAATGGCTGAAAATCCATCTTGGAATTATGTGTATTCCGCCAATAATCAACCAGATACAATTGCAAATATTTTATATCCCGGTTATTATTTATCAGAAGATAGAGCTAAACGTATAACTCAGTTATTAGAACCAAAAAACAATTGGAATAAAGAAACAATGGCTGCTATGATTACTGATGTAACTTCAGCAGTTTCACCAAGTGTAATTAAAGAATTTGCTTCAACTATAAATTATAATTCATTCAATAAAAATGAACAAAGAGCTATTGATATATTGCAACTTTGGGATGGTTCAAATACTATTGATGGTGTTGCGCCAACTATTTTTAATAAATTAGTTTTTCAATATTTAAAAAACACTTACGAAGATGAGTTAGGTGAAGAATTATTCACACAATTTTTAAGCACTCATCTATCTAAAAGAGCCATTGCCAATCAAATTAAAAAAGACACTTCCATTTGGTGGGATAATGTTACAACTTCAAATAATATAGAAACTAAGAAAGACATTTTATCAAAATCTTTAGTTGAAACTGTAGCTTCATTAGAAAATCAGCTTGGAAATGATATAACATCTTGGAATTGGGGAAAAGTTCATACCTTAGAGCATCCGCATCCGTTAGGTACTGTTGCTTCATTAAAAGACTATTTTAATGTAGGCCCTTTTCCTATAAATGGTGCTCGTGAAGTAATTAATAATAGAGGTTATGAATATAATGACTCAGGACTATATAAAGTAAACGCAGGACCTTCAACAAGAAGAATTATTGATTTTTCTGACATAGAAAATAGCTTGAGTGTTTTACCTACTGGACAATCAGGAAATCCATTTAGCAAACATTATAAAGATCAAGCTGAAATGTTTAACAATGGAGAATTCAGAAAAATGAAATTGAACAAAGAAGAAATTATAAGTCTATCAACAAAATTAACTATTCAACCAAAAAATGAATAAAAGAATAACCATTAAGCAAATTGCCAAAGCCTTATCTGTTTCAATTTCAACAGTTTCAAAAGCTTTAAATGATAGTTATGAAATTAGTGATGAAACTAAAAAAAAGATTCAAGAATATGCTAAACTGCATAAGTACAAACCAAATACTTTAGCGCTAAGTTTACAAAATAAAAGAACTAAAACTATTGGCATAATCATTCCAAACATACTTAACTATTATTTTGCAAGAGTACTTAGAGGTATAGAAAAAGCAACTACAGAAAGAGGTTATAATATTGTTACTTGTATAACTAATGAATCTCACAAAAAAGAAGTAGATACTATGGAAATGCTTTCAAATGGAACCATTGATGGTTTTATTGCTTGTCTTTCTACAGAAACTTTAAAAAAGAAAAACTTTGACCACTTTCAGTCTATATTAGAAGAAGGAACTCCCGTTGTACTTTACGGTCGTGTACATAAAAAAATACATTGCGATAAAGTAGTTACAGACAATATTAAAAGCGCCTATAAAGCAACACGCTTCTTAATGAAATCTGAATGTAAAAACATTGCACTTGTAACAACTTCAGTTGGTTTAAAAATAAATAAATTTAGAATTAAAGGGTATTTAAAAGCGCTTACTAAATACGGAATAACACCAAACGAAAGTATTATTATTAAACAAGAAAATGAAAAAGGGTTAAAAGAACGTATTAACAAAATGTTAGACACTAATGAAGTTGATGGGATTTTTACTATTGATGAAGTTTCTGGAGCAATTGTAACTCAGGTTTTAAATAAAAGAAATATTAAAATTCCTGAAGACATTTCAATTATTGGTTTTACCAATGGTATATTGTCAAGATATAGCACGCCGCCTTTAACAAGTGTTAACCGTTTTGCACACACAACAGGTGAAGTTGCGGCTAATAGATTGATTGATAAAATTGAAGAAAAAATTGAATTTAAAGATATTAAAACTGAAATTATTAGAACCAAATTAGTTGAACGAGATTCAACCAAAAAAATGTTCGTTCAGTTTTAAGGAAAAAGAAAAAAATATGCTAGTGAAAATTTTTGGCAGCGCCGTCTTCGGTGTTGAAGCCACCACTATTACCGTAGAAGTAAATATTGATAAAGGTATTGGATATCATCTTGTTGGGTTACCCGATAATGCCATTAAAGAAAGTAGCTACAGAATTTCAGCTGCACTTAACAACAATGGTTACAAATTACCAGGCAAAAAGATTACCATAAATATGGCTCCTGCTGATATGCGTAAAGAAGGTTCAGCTTATGACCTTACTTTAGCCGTTGGAATTTTAGCAGCTTCAAACCAAATAAAATCTGAAAAAGTTGGTGATTATTTAATTATGGGTGAACTTTCATTAGATGGTAGTTTACAACCTATAAAAGGCGCATTGCCTATTGCAATTAAAGCTAGAGAAGAAGGTTTTAAAGGTTTTATTTTACCAAAACAAAATGCTAAAGAGGCTGCAATTGTTAATGATTTAGAAGTTTTTGGTATTGAAAATATTTTAGAAGTTATCAATTTCTTTGATGAAAAATCAGCTTTGGAAAGAACCATAATTGATACACGTGCCGAATTTCACAAAAACTTAGACAATCCAGAATTTGATTTTGCTGATGTAAAAGGACAAGAGTCTGTAAAACGTTCTATGGAAATTGCTGCCGCTGGTGGCCATAATATTATTTTAATTGGACCTCCAGGAAGTGGAAAAACCATGTTAAGTAAACGCTTACCTTCTATTTTACCACCAATGACATTGCAAGAAGCCTTGGAAACTACCAAAATACACTCAGTAGTTGGGAAAGTGAAAGACGCTGGATTGATGGGACAACGCCCTTTTAGAGCTCCGCATCACACAATTTCTGATGTTGCACTAGTCGGCGGTGGCCAATACCCACAGCCAGGAGAAATTTCATTATCACATAATGGTGTTTTATTTTTAGATGAATTACCCGAATTTAAGCGTACGGTTTTAGAAGTAATGAGGCAACCTCTTGAAGATAGAGAAGTCACTATTTCAAGAGCGCGATTTACAGTTACCTATCCAAGTAGTTTTATGTTAGTTGCAAGTATGAACCCTAGTCCAAGTGGTTATTTTAATGACCCTGATGCTCCGGTAACTTCATCTCCGGCTGAGATGCAACGCTATTTAAGCAAAATTTCTGGGCCACTTTTAGATAGAATTGATATCCATATTGAAGTAACTCCCGTTCCATTTGAAAAATTATCAGAAGAACGTCTCGCTGAGCCTAGTAAACAAATTAGAGAACGAGTTGCCAAAGCTAGAGAATTTCAATCAAAAAGATTTTCCGAATTAGAAAACACTCATTACAATGCACAAATGAGTGTGAAACACATTCGAAAATTTTGTAAACTAAACGAAGAAAGTAAAACATTGTTAAAAACAGCCATGGAGCGCTTAAACTTATCAGCCAGAGCATACGATAGAATCTTAAAAGTTTCTAGAACCATTGCAGATTTAGATAGTGTTTCTGAAATTTCATCAACTCACATCGCTGAAGCCATTCAATATAGAAGTTTAGATAGAGAAGGTTGGTTAGGATAAAATGATAAACTATGATTTAAATAACATTTAGAATGATAACAGACGGAATAAATAATTACATTGTAATTATTATATATGGCTCTCTAATATTGCTATCTGCCCTATTATTAGCAAACCCTCTGAAAGTAAATAAAAAAGCTAATTTTTGGTTTGGAATTTTCTTGTTTTTATGGTCAACTTTTTGGTTGGAAGAAATATTCGCAATTACTAATATGGAAATAATCAGTAATTATCTGCTTATTAGCATTAAGTATTTACAGTTTTACACTCCAATTGTTTTTTATTTTAGTGTGGTTTATTATACAAATCCTGATTTTAAATTAAAAAAAATAGCTTTAAAATACACAATACTTTCTATACTATTTTTAGTTGGTTTAATTATGCAACAAGCATATAAACAAGTAAGTTTAATCCAAAATTTATTAAATTTTCTAATTGTTATCCAAGCACTTTATTTTACTATTTTCTCATATATTTTGATTCAACAACACAAGAAAAAAATTGATTTATTTTCATCAAACACAAGTGAAATTGACCTAAAATGGTTAGAGTATATAATTACAGCTTTATTAGCACTAAGCATATTTATTGGTTTATATAATATGTTGTTTACATCGCAAAACTTAAACCTATTTGGAAACATAGTTTCAATATTGATTATCTTTTTTGTAGCCTATAATACCCTTAAACAAAAAGAAATTTTTTTGTTAAATGAAAAGCAACGTAATTTAATTATTGAAACAAACGAAAAAACTACTATTGAAAAACGTAAAATTATTTCAGATATTGACTTAAAAACTCTAAAACCGAAGTTAAGTCTATTAATGAAAAATCAACAACCCTTTTTAGACCCAGAGCTAAGTCTCATAAAATTAGCCGAATTAATAAATGTTACTCCCCACCAACTTTCATATATCATCAACGAAGGGTTTAATGAAAATTTTTTCCTGTTTGTTAATAGGTACCGTGTAGAGAAAGTGAAAGAATTATTAATGAACAAAAATAAAGCTAATTTATCTATTATGGGAATTGCCTTTGAATCGGGTTTTAATTCAAAAACATCATTTAATACTACATTTAAAAAAATTAGCTCTCAAACACCTTCAGAATTTAAGAAATCTAGTTCCTAATTATAAATCTGAATCAATAAATTACAAACTACTGATTAACTGATTTTTAGAGATTTTAAAAATGAGTTCTCATAGATAAACTAGAACGTTTATACAATAGTAAGTGCTTAATTTTGCACTTTAAAACCTATTTTAAATATGAACAAGTATATTTTAATTTTTGCAGTTTTATTTACATCTGTATCCCTTTTTTCTCAAAATTTAACCCAAACAATTAAAGGTCAAATTACTGATGAATTTTCTCAACAGCCGCTTCCATTTGCTACAATATTAATTTTAGACACAAACCCCATTATGGGAACAACCTCTGATATGGAAGGTAATTACTCCATTGAAAATGTTCCTATTGGAAGGTATGATATAAAAATATCATTCTTAGGTTTTGAACCTGTAATAAAACCCGAAGTTGTGGTAAGTTCTTCAAAAGAAATTATTCTAAATATTGGACTTATAGAAAACACAAATACATTAAACGAAATTATTCTTAAACCAAGAATTATTAAAGAAAAACCTAGAAATAGAATGGCAACTGTTAGCGCAAGAATGCTAAGTGTTGAAGAAGCTAATAGATATGCTGGAGGATTTGACGACCCTGCACGTTTAGCCTCTTCATTTCCTGGCGTTGCAAGTAGTGTAGGAAATAATGCCATTGTTATTAGAGGAAACGCTCCAAAATTTTTACAATGGAAAATTGAAGGTGTAGAAATCCCAAATCCAAATCACTTTGCTGATTTAGGTGTTTTTGGAGGTGGTGGATTAACTGCTTTAAGTAGTAATTTATTAGCTAATTCTGATTTTTTTACGGGTGCTTTTCCTGCAGAATATAACAATGCGCTTTCTGGGGTTTTTGATATCTCAATGAGAAATGGAAACAATTCTGACTTTGAACACAGTATTGAAATTGGCGCTATTGGTATTGATTTTGCTTCTGAAGGACCTCTAAACAAAAATGAAGCTTCCTATCTTGTAAACTATAGATACTCTACCTTAGGGCTACTCTCCTCTTTACTTCCTGAAGATGCAGAAGGTACAAATTACCAAGATTTATCTTTCAAACTAAAATTCCCTACTAAAAAAATGGGAACATTTTCTATATGGGGAATTGGTTTAAAAGATAATTCTGGAACTACACCCGAAACCGTTATTTCAAATCAAAATTACTATCAAGATATTGAAAAACAAAATGTAAAACAATATATGGGAGCCGCAGGAATAACCCACAGATTGTTTCTAAAAAATACTGGTTATTTAAATTCTACCCTAGCTTTTTCAACAAATGGAATAGATTTAAAAACGGACAGATTAAATAGTGAATCACAACTACTTCCTGAAAATGAAATAAAAAACACCAATTACAATATCACTTTTAAATCGTTCATAACTAAAAAATTTAATGCAAACCATGCTAATAAAACTGGGGTAACACTAAGAACTATGGGCTATGATTTAGACTTAAAGGAAGTTAGTTCTCTAAATGGTAGTTTAACTACTTTTGTGTCAGAAAAAGGGGTAACTAACTTACTTTCTGCTTATTCAAGTTCTTCATTGTCATTTAACAATTTAAAATTAAATTTAGGAGTGAATGCTCAGCTATTTACATTAAATAACAATTTTACAATTGAGCCAAGACTTGGGATTTCTTATCAGTTAAATGAAAATAATATGTTAAGTTTTGGGTATGGTTTACATAGTAGAATTGAGCCCTTGAATATTTATTTTGCAACAACTCCAAATGCCTCTTCAATACAAGCAAACAAAGAATTAGATTTTTCAAAGGCTCACCATTTTGTTGTTGCTTATGATGTGAATATTACTGAAAAGTTACACCTAAAAGTTGAACCTTACTTTCAGTATTTGTTTGATATACCTATTATAGAAAACAGCACCAATTCCTTATTAAATTTACAAAAAGAATGGTTTATTAATGATGCTTATATAAATTCAGGTAATGGAAAAAATTATGGATTAGATGTAACATTAGAGCAATATATAAATAATGGGTTTTACTATTTAATATCTGCTTCAATTTTTAATTCTCAATACAAAACTGATACTGATGAGTGGTTTAATACTCGCTACAATAAAAATTATTTATTTAATGCACTTATTGGAAAAGAATATAGAGTTGGTACTAATAAACAAA
>NZ_WTAR01000092.1 GCF_013139515.1 Lutibacter sp. | reverse complement strand
TAATAGAAGAAGGTTGCATTCTTCTTTAAATTATAAAACACCTAAAGAAGTAGAACTAGAAGTTAACAACTTAAAATATGTAGCATAGGTCTTAGAAAATTTGTCCGACTTTTTGTTGCAAGTCCAGTAAGAGTAATTGTCACTTGTCGTTACTCCACCGTAACAGATTTCGCAAGGTTTCTTGGCTGATCTACGTTACAATTTCTCATTACCGCTATGTGATATGACAACAATTGTAAAGGTATAGTTGTTAGCAATGGTGTAAAGGCTTCAACAGTTTCAGGAACTTCAATTGTATGGTCAGCTATGTCTTTAACAATAGTATCACCTTTAGTAACAACTGCAATAATTTTTCCTTTTCTTGATTTTATTTCTTGAATATTACTCACTACTTTATCGTAATGACCTTTTTTTGTAGCTATAACTACCACAGGCATAGATTCATCAATTAAAGCAATTGGCCCGTGTTTCATTTCAGCAGCAGGATAACCTTCAGCATGAATATATGAGATTTCTTTTAGTTTTAAAGCTCCTTCAAGCGCAACAGGAAAGTTATAACCTCTACCTAAATATAAACAGTTTGGAGCATCTTTATAAATAGCCGCAATGTTTTCGACAATATCATTAATTTTTAACGTTTCTTCAACTTTTGAAGGAATTAAACTCATTTCTTGAATATACGCATGATATTGAGAATTTGAAAGTTCTCCTTTTAAATTTCCTAATTTTAAAGCTATTAAAGCAAGTACGGTAATTTGAGTTGTAAAAGCTTTTGTTGAAGCAACACCAATTTCTGGTCCAGCATGTGTATATGCTCCTGTATCTGTTTCACGTGCAATTGAAGAACCAACTACATTACAAACTCCAAACACAAATGCTCCTTGAGATTTTGCTAATTTTATAGCAGCTAAAGTATCAGCTGTTTCTCCAGACTGCGATATTGCAATTACCACATCTCCTTTGTTAATTACTGGATTTCTGTATCTAAATTCAGATGCGTATTCAACTTCAACAGGTATTCTGGCTAAATCTTCAAATAAGTATTCAGCTACTAAACCAGCATGCCAGGAAGTTCCGCAGGCAACAATTATAATACGATTTGCATTTAAAAATTTAGCAATATTATTATCTACACTACCCATTTTAATAATACCTTGATTTGCCAAAAGGCGCCCTCTGTAAGTGTCTAAAATGGCATTAGGTTGTTCATGTATTTCTTTTAACATAAAGTGATCGTAACCACCTTTTTCAATCTGTTCTAAATTTAGTTTTAACTCTTGGATATTAGGTTCAACTTCTGAATTATCTTGAATTTTACGAACTCTAATATCTTCGCCAATTTTTATTATTGCTAATTCTTCATCATCTAAATAAACAGCATCTTTTGTGTATTCTATAAATGGTGAAGCATCTGAAGCAACAAAAAACTCTTCATTATTTGCGCCAATACCAATTGCAATTGGACTACCTAAACGAGCTACAATAATTTCTTCAGGTTTTGAAACATCAAAAACAGCAATTGCGTAAGCTCCTACAGCATTTGTTAAAGCTAGTTGTACCGCTTTTTCTAAATTACAATTATTTCTTTTTTGAACTTCTTCAATTAAATTTATTAAAACTTCAGTGTCTGTATCACTTTTAAAAGTGTAGTCTCTCGCTATAAGTTCTTTTTTTAAAGTATTATAGTTTTCAATAATACCATTATGAACAATTACTAGTTTTCCTGAATTTGAAACATGTGGATGAGAATTTTCATCATTTGGAATACCATGGGTTGCCCAACGTGTATGACCTAAACCTAAATTACCTTCAATACTATTTTCTGAAACAACTTCCTTTAAATCGGATACTTTTCCTTTAGTTTTATAAAGGTTTACTTGGTTTCCATCAGTTAATATAACTCCAGCGCTATCATAACCTCTATATTCTAACCTCTGTAGTCCATTAATTACAATTGGATATGCTTTTCTAAACCCTAAATAACCTACAATTCCACACATAATTAGCTAATAGTATTAATTTCCAATTTTTGAAAAAAGAATTTCAAACTTAACTCTCTTATCTCCATGAATTTCATTTTGATCAAATAAAACAACACCTTTTGGGGTCCAGCTATAGTCCTTTATAGTTAAATCAGTAAATGATACTGGTGTATCGGTTGGGTTGTATACTTTTAAACCTAATTTTACTAAGTCTAAGTGATCGTCGTGTTTTAATAGTTCTGATATATAATCGGTAATATTAAATACATACCTATAAGGTTCTCCTGCTTCATCTCTTTCTAAGAAACCACCAACAGCAAGTACTCCTTCAGTCATTACATCTAAAATTTGTTCATTATCATCGTAATTATATAAAAAAAGTTGTTCTGGAGCAATAGCGCTATTTGTAGCGCTTTGGTCTACATAAAAAATTAAGTTGGCTCCTGTAACTAACAATTTTTCACTGTTTTCACTTTGATATTCTGATAAATCTTCACTTCCTAGTAAATCAATAGTAGCTATAGAACCAGCAGCTCCTTGCACATACAATCTATCTTCACCACTTTCTTTTGTGTTGCTATTATCTCTTTCAAATTTATTTGCATTTATTGAGCCAAAAGGGAATACATATTCATGTTTCATTCTAACAATTCCTTCTCCTTTTATCCCATTATCATTTAAATCTATACCAGCATCTGTTGTGTCTTCACCTTCATCTTCGTCATTTGAATAGTAAATAGTCATTTTTGAATTAGTTATGCTTAAAGATAGCAAATGCGATTCTTCATTGGTTAATTCTTCAGCTTGTATATAAAATCCTCTAAAAAAATGTTGAAAATTGTCTATTGAAGAAAAATCAGCATCTCCTGCATTGTTAACAAAAAGTTGTTGAATCATACCCTCGTTTAAAGGAATATTAATGCTAGGGCTTAAATCTGTTTGTTTAATAGTGTCTTTATCGTAAATGGTAATTCCGTCAGCTAAATATCTTTTAATTACAGATACAGTATCACTTGGGTTTATTTTAAAATTTTCAGAAAACAAAGGTGTTTCAACTTTTAAGAAATCTTTATCAGAATAATAAACAGCGTTTTTAGTTGGGTCTTCAGGGTTTAATGTGTTTAAAAAAGTATTAAGTTCAAAAACAGTTAGTTGAAATTCAACATCACGATCTCCAAAAACTGAATCGATTGAAAACTTTGGTTTTCCATCAGATTCATTTTCTTCTCTAGTTGATTGGTAAGGTATATTAATTAGTACTGAATCAATTGCAGCATTAGTTCCGTAATTGTAATCGTCACCTGTAGCGGGTAATGATAGCTGTGATACTATTGAAGCTTTTAACTTTCCAAACTCAGTATCTGAATAAACTCCTAATAAATATTGAGAAACACCATTTGTAATAACTCTTTCTACATTTTCATTAGCTGCTATTACTTCGGTTGTTAATGTACTATTGCTAAAATTATTATTATCAACTAGATTAACACCTATACTTTCAATTTCTTTTTCACAAGATATTATTGTAAAAAATACTGTTGAGTATAAACTTAAGTATTTTAAAACTTTTACAACTTTAGTTGTCATATGTAATTTTTGATTTTTAATGATTAAACTATAAAACTTGATTTAGGTAAAATTCTGTATAAGCAGTATCAAATTCACTTATGTGAAAATAATCTAATACAGGTTTATCGCTATTTTTTAGAAACTCTTCTAATTCAGCTGGTAATTCTTCACTTGATTTAATTACAGCATCAGAATGTTCAATAGCATTTTTTAAAATGTTTGTATAGTTTGGTTTAGTTATAGTTTCAATTTTTGATTGGTCAATATTATCAAATTTAATTTTATTAGAAAATTCGCTATTTAATTCACCTTCAAAACTAGTATTGTATACAGATGTAACAATTTTACTATCGGCAAATAACGCATCATCTTTATAATATTCTTTAATATATAATGGTAAAAGCGAAGCCATCCAACCATGAACATGGATAATATCTGGCGCCCAATTTAATTTTTTCACTGTTTCAACTACACCTTTTGCAAAAAATATAGCTCTTTCGTCATTATCAGCAAATAAATTATTGTCTTCATCAGTAAACAAAGCTTTTCTTTTAAAATATTCTTCGTTATCAATAAAGTAAACTTGCATTCTTTCTTTAGGAATTGAAGCAACTTTTATTATTAATGGCATATCCATGTCATTAATAACTAAATTCATTCCAGACAAACGAATTACTTCATGTAATTGATGTCTTCTTTCGTTAATTAAACCATAACGAGGCATAAAAATTCGGGTTTGACCTCCTTTTCCATGAATCATTTTTGCAGTTTCAAATGATGTTGTTGACAATTCATTTTCTGGCAAATATGGCACTACTTCTGAAGAAACAACCAATACTCTCTTATCTTTCATAAACCAACTCTATATTTAAAGAATATGCAAAATTACGAAAATTTATGTAGAATTTAGCTTGAAAAATGTAAGTTTGCACGCTTTTAACGTTTATTTACAATACAGTAACACAATAATATGTTAGTTTTTGCTAAAATAAAATCGGTACAACAAAAAATTAAGTCGTTAAAAAAAGGAACTTCTGTTGGCTTTGTACCAACTATGGGCGCACTTCACAAGGGTCATTTATCACTTATAGAACAAGCGAAAAGAGAAAATGACATTGTAGTAGTAAGTATTTTTGTAAACCCAACCCAGTTTAATAAAAAAGAAGATTTAGTAAACTACCCAAAAACTATTGATAGTGATTTATCTCTTTTAAAATCAGTATATTGCGATTTAGTTTTTACACCAACTGCTGAAGAAATTTACAGCAACAATATTCAATCTCAACTATTTAATTTTGATGGATTAGAACATCAAATGGAAGGTAAATTTAGAGATGGACATTTTGATGGTGTTGGAACTATTGTTAAGCGACTGTTTGAAATTGTAACACCACATAAAGCTTATTTTGGTGAAAAAGATTTTCAGCAATTGCAAATTATTAAAAAAATGGTTCAAAAAAATCAAATTCCAGTGAAAGTTATTGGATGTGATATTTTTAGAGAAAATGACGGCTTAGCAATGAGTTCTAGAAACGAAAGGCTGACAAAAGAGCATAGAAATGCAGCACCATTTATTTATAAAACACTAAAACAAGCAAAAATTGAATTTGGCACAAAAAGTGCGTTAGAAATTGTAGATTGGGTTGAAAATGAATTTAAAAATCAACCATTATTAGAACTAGAATATTTTGAAATTGCCGATGAAGAAACTCTTCAGCCAATTAAAAATAAAAATTCAGCAAAAAACAGAGCTTTTATAGCTGTTTTTGCAGGTAAAATAAGACTTATAGATAATATAAGTTTATAAATAGATAAAGATTAACAAAAATTATTAATTTTGCATTATGCAGATAGAAGTAGTAAAATCAAAAATTCATAGAGTAAAAGTTACTGGCGCTGATTTACAATATATTGGTAGTGTAACTATTGACGAGAATTTAATGGATGCTGCAAACATTATTCAAGGAGAAAAAGTTCAAATTGTAAATATTAACAATGGCGAACGTCTTGAAACTTACGCAATTCCTGGTCCTAGAAATAGTGGCGAAATCACATTAAACGGTCCGGCAGCTAGAAAAGTAGCCAAAGGAGATATTGTTATTATTATTTCATATGGAATTATGGAATTTGAAAAAGCTAAGACATTTAAGCCTTCACTTATTTTCCCTAATGAAAATGATAATTCACTAACTTAAGTTGATAAACAAACTAAAAAAGGCAAGTTTTATAATACTCCCAATAGCATTGGGAGTATTTTTAATTTGGTATTCACTCTCAAAGCTAACAACTAGCGATATACAATCTATTAAAACATCATTTAGAACTGCGAATTATTGGTGGGTTTTAGTATCACTTGCGTTTGGCGCGCTAAGTCATTTATCTCGCGCATATCGATGGCAGTTTTTGTTAGAGCCACTAGGTTATAAGCCAAAACTAGCAAATAGTATTATGGCAGTTTTAATAGCTTATTTATTAAATTTAGTAATTCCTCGTTCTGGTGAAGTAGCGCGTGCTGCAAGCATAAAAAAATATGAAAACATACCTTTTAAAAAAGCTTTCGGAACTATTGTTGCTGAACGTGTTGCTGATGTAATTATGCTTTTTAGTATTATTGGAATTGCTTTCTTTTTGCAAACCGAACTAATTACCAGCTACCTTTTTAAAGATGGAGATACAAGTAGTCTATATTCTAAAATTATAATTCTTGGAGTATTTCCAATACTAGGATTTTTAGCTTTTAGAATGTTAAAAAAATCAAAGAATGTAGTTATTGTAAAAATAGTATCATTTATTAACGATTTATTAGATGGTGTTAAAAGCATTTATAAAATGAAGAAAAAGTGGCAATTTATTTTTCACACTATCTTTATTTGGGTAATGTATGTGCTTATGTTTTACGCAGTAACTTTTGCATTACCAGAAACAACCAATCTTCCATTTGCAGCTATAATTGTTGGTTTTGTGGTTGGTGGTTTAAGTATGGCATTAACAAACGGAGGTTTAGGAACCTATCCTGTTTTTGTTGCAAGTGCACTTATTTTATATAATGTTGATGATAATCCGGCTCGTGCTTTTGGGTGGATTATGTGGACCGCACAAACTATTATGGTTATCGTTTTTGGAGGTTTATCCTTTTTATTACTCCCAATCTATAATAAATCTGAAAAATAACTAAGAATTCTTAGTATATTTATTGCTTTCAATTTAAAAAAATGCCGAAAACAAAAACAACCTTTTTCTGTCAAAATTGTGGCACACAATACGCAAAGTGGCTTGGCCAATGTAAATCTTGTAATGAGTGGAATACTATTGCTGAAGAAATTATTCAAAAAGAAGAAAAAAGAAATTGGAAACAGACTTCAAGCATAAAGAAAAATACAAAGGCATTAAAAATTAACGAAATCCCTATTGATAAAGAAGATAGAATCACTACTAAAAACAACGAATTTAATAGAGTTTTAGGTGGCGGATTGGTAAAAGGATCTATGCTATTATTGGGTGGTGAACCAGGTATTGGAAAATCTACTTTATTACTTCAAATTGCATTAACAATCCCTAAAAAAGTATTGTATGTTTCAGGTGAAGAAAGTCAGTCACAAATAAAAATGCGTGCTGAACGTTTACAAAACACCAATACAAACTGTTTAATTTTAACCGAAACAAATACCCAAAATATTTTCAAAATTATTGAAGAAACTCAACCTGAAGTTGTTGTTATAGATTCAATACAAACATTACATACCGAATATATTGAAGCTTCTCCAGGATCAATTTCCCAAATTAGAGAAACCACTTCCGAACTCATAAAATTTGCAAAAGAAACTGCTACACCTGTACTTTTAATTGGCCACATAACCAAAGATGGAAACATTGCCGGACCAAAAATATTAGAGCATATGGTTGATGTTGTGTTGCAATTTGAAGGCGATAGAAATCATACATACAGAATTTTACGAGCCAATAAAAATCGTTTCGGTTCAACTGCTGAATTAGGAATTTACGAAATGCAAAGCATTGGTTTACGCGAAGTTGAAAATCCTTCAGAGATCTTAATTTCTCAAAAAGAAGACGATTTAAGCGGTACCGCAATTGCAGCTACACTAGAAGGTATGCGCCCTTTAATGATTGAAGTTCAAGCATTAGTAAGCACTGCAGTTTACGGTACGCCTCAGCGCTCGTCTACAGGTTATGATACTAAACGTTTAAATATGTTATTGGCGGTTTTAGAAAAGCGCGCAGGGTTTAGATTGGGAGCTAAAGATGTGTTTTTAAACATTGCTGGTGGTATAAAAGTTGATGATCCGGCAATTGATTTAGCGGTGATAAGCGCTATTTTATCTTCAAATGAAGATGATGCAATTCCACAAGATTTTTGCTTTGCCGCTGAAATTGGATTGGCTGGTGAAATTAGACCTGTAAATAGGGTAGAACAACGTATTTTAGAAGCTGAAAAGTTAGGTTTTCACAAGATATTTATTTCAAAATTTAATAAAATTAATAAGAAACCTCCATCAATTAAAATTGTAAAGGTTGCAAAAGTTGAAGATGTTTTTGCAAACTTATTTGGATAAAAAAACCGAGCTAAACTCGGTTTTTTTTTATAATATCTTATATCTTATTTTTTATTTACCTTAACTATATATTTCTCCAAAGCCATTGTCATTGAAGGAGTTTCAGGAGTAGGTACTTGAATAGTGCATTTTAAACCCGCATTAGTTGCAGCTTTTACTGTTGAGTTTCC